>JALAHE010000295.1 GCA_022712075.1 Galactobacter sp. | reverse complement strand
GTTCTAGACGCCGGGGGCCCGGCCAACCGGCCGGGCCCCCGAGTCCCGCGAGGCGCGCTAGCGCCGGCGGATCCGCTTGCGGGCGCGCGCGTTCCAGTCCTTCGTGAACGGGCGGGCGAGGGTGTCGCCCAGCGCCACGCCGGCGGCGATGCCCATGATCACGGCGAAGGCGTTGAACATTCCCACGAGGCCCGCGCTGATCTCGTTGTCGTCCGCCATGCGGTACATGGCGCGGAAGATCGAGAGGCCGGGCAGCAGGATGACGATCGCCGGGACCGCCAGGACGAGCGGCGTGGTGCCGATCCGCAGGCCGATCCAGCGCGCCAGCAGGCCGATCACCACGGCCGCGATCGCCGGGGCCAGGCGGGGGCTGTGCCACACAGCGTCCGTGAAGAGGCGCAGCACCAGGTAGCCGGCCACCGAGATCGCGGCGATGATCCACAGGTGGCGCAGCGCCACCTGCTGCACCACGGCACCGCAGACCACGGCCCCTGCCACGAGCAGGCACAGGATCGGCAGCGGGAGCGAGGGCGACTCGGGGGCGGCGGCGAGGTCCAGGTCGCGCGTCGAGAAGGCCCTCCACGCCGCGACGCCCACGAGGATGCCGGAGATGATCGAGGCGTAGGTCAGCAGCGCCGAGAAGAGCCGTCCCACCGCCGTGACGGGGAAGCCGTAGATGCCGTCCTGCACCGCGGAGACGAAGCGGCCGCTCGGCAGCAACAGCATCATGCCGCCGGCCACGACCAGTTCGGGGTGACTGAGCCACTCGAGCTGGAAGAGCACAAACGCCACCACGGTGGCCACGAACATGCCGGCCGCCACGGAGAAGAAGGACGGGACGTTCCAGCGCGAGCCGAGCCTCGTCACGAGCGTCACGAGCAACGAGGAGCCCGTCGCGGCGAGCGCGCCGTTGACGCTTCCGCCGATGACGAGCACAAAGAATCCGGCAAAGAGCGCCCCCGCGGCCAGCACGATCGGCTTGGAGTACGGCTTGTGCCGGCGCCGGATGGAGCGCAGGCGGTTCCTGGCGAACTCGAGGCCCACCCGCCCGGCCGTGATGTCGGCGACGAGCTGGTGGACGAGCGTGAGCCCGGCGTAGTTGTCGCTCGAGGAGCGCACGACGCGCAGCATCGAGACGGGCAGCCCCTCTGGCGGGGCGTGGTTCAGGTGGACCGACTGATTGGTGATGTCCACGTCCACGTGGCGCAGGCCGAGCGAGGCCGTGACCGCGATGACGCTCGTCTCCACGTCCAGGGCACCGGCGCCCCAGCGGAACATGGCCTCGGCCAGGTCCAGGGCAAAGAGCAGCACGGGGCGCGCGAGCTCCTCGACGCTCTCCGGCGTCGGGGCCACGGTGGGGTTGGCGTACGGCGAGCCAACGAGCCGGTCAACGATGTTGAAGGTCGTGGTGGGCGGTGCCTGGTCCTCGATGAAGCGGCGCAGGAGCCGCCGCGCCTGCGGGTGCGCCTGCTGGGGCACCGACGTGGTGCTCGCTCCCTGCTGAAGCACGTACGGCGAGGTGGAAACCGAGGGCTCACCTCCCGTGGGCGGCGCCTGGGGCGAGGGGACGGCCGTTGACGCGCCCGGCGTCGGGGTGGAGGACGACGACGCGGCGGAGGCTTGGGCGCCGGTCGGCACCCTGGTGCCGTCGGCGGCCAGCTGGCTCGCGGTGACCTGGCGCAGCAGCGAGACCCGAGGAGTGGGGACGGCCTCGCTCGGGGCCTGCGGCTCGGGGCGCAGGGCCCCCGCGGCCGAGGGTGGGACGGCGGGTAGCGGCACCGCGAGGTGTGCCGCGGTGTCCTCCCCTGGCCGGCGCTGAGGGCTCGGCTTCTTCACGCCCGTGATTCCTCCTGAGGCAACGGTGGACGGCTGTGTTTCCCACTCTACGAGCGGGCGCTGGCCACGGCCCAGGGACGCGGTGTGAACTGGCATGAGAAGTTGGCCACGGGGCGATCGGGAATGCCCAGGCATCGGATATAGTTGACACGTCAAAGAGTTCGCCGGATCGCGGCTGAACGGTCAGGAGAGACATGAGCACCCCCACCGGCATCGTCGAGGCCCCCACCGCCCAGAGCGAGCTGCAGATCGGCGTCGAGACCTTCGGTGACATCACCGAGGCCCCCGGCGGAGGCGTGAGCTCGCACGCCCAGGTGGTCCGCGACGTGGTCGCCGAGGGCATCGCGGCCGAGGCGGCAGGCCTCGACTTCTTCGGCGTGGGCGAGCATCACCGCCCCGATTACTCCGTCACCTCCCCCGAGGTCGTGCTCGCCGCCGTGGCCCAGGCCACCGAGCGCATCCGCCTCGGCTCCGCCGTGACCGTGCTGAGCTCCGACGACCCGGTGCGCGTCATGGAGCGCTTCGCCACGGTGGACGCCCTCTCGAATCGCCGGGCCGAGATCATCGCCGGCCGCGGCTCCTTCATCGAGTCCTTCCCGCTCTTCGGCCTTGACCTGCGCAACTACGAGGAGCTCTTCGAGGAAAAGCTCGACCTCCTGGCGCAGCTGCTGAAGAACGAGCCGGTGACGTGGGAGGGCAAGCTGCGCCCGGCGCTCACGAACGCCAAGGCCTACCCGGAGATCGAAGACGACGGCCGCCTCTTCACGTGGGTGGGCGTGGGCGGCTCGCCGCAGTCGGTCATCCGCGCCGCGCGCCACAACCTGCCGCTGTTCCTCGCGATCATCGGCGGCGACCCGCTCTCCTTTAAGCCGCTCGCCAACCTCTACCGCCGCGCCATCGGCGAGCTGGGCGGGACCGAGCAGCCCATCGGCGCCCACGTCCACGGCTTCGTCGCCGAGACCGACCGCGAGGCGCTCACGACCCTGTGGCCGCACTATCAGGCCTCGATGGATCGCATCGGCGCCGACCGCGGCTGGCCGCCCTACACCAAGGGCCAGTTCATGGCCGCTGCGGAGGAGGACGGCAACCTGGCCGTTGGCTCCCCCGAGACGGTGGCCGCCAAGCTCGCGCGCATCGCCGGCGGGCTGGGCCTGAACCGCCTGGACGTGAAGTACTCCCACGGCTCCCTGCCGCACGCCGACAACCTCCGCAGCATCGAGCTGCTCGGCACCGAGGTCAAGCCCCGCGTGCTTGACCTGCTGAAGTCCGAGGCCTGAGCCCCCACTTCCCAGGTGCCCGACGTCGCACACCCCGCCCCGCGCCGTCGGGCACCTCTGTCTCCCGCACTTTTCGTTGAATCCCGCTCAATCCGTACGGGATTCAACGAAAAGTGCGGAAGACGAGGGGCCGGAGGGGCACGGCTCACGACGCACAACACGCAGCACACAACGACGAAGGACCCGCTCCAATGGAGCGGGTCCTTCGTGCAGGGTGCGATAGTGGATCTTACTGGACTCGAACCAGCGACCTCTCGCGTGTGAAGCGAACGCTCTAACCAACTGAGCTAAAGATCCACGAACCGAAGTGATTCGGCGTACTCGAAAAGTTTATCCGGTCTCGCTCACACTTCCAAATCGGCACCTCCCCGGCGCGGGTGACGCGCCGGGGCCAGCGGGTCAGAGCAAGCCCTGCTGCGTGAGCCACTCCTTGGCCAGCGCCGCGCTGCTTGCCTTCTCGTCCACGCTCTTGCGGTTGAGCTCCACGAGCGCCTCCGTGCTGAGCTTGGCGTTGACGGCGTCGATGGCCGCCTTGGCCTTGTCGTCCACCTTGGAGGAGGCGAGCGCCACGACGTTCTGCGGCAGCACAAGGTGCTTTGGATCCTCGAGGGTCACGAAGCCCTCCGTGGCGATGGCGGGGCTCGCGGAGTACAGATCGGCCACGGGCACCGAGCCGTCCTTCAGGGCCTTGACCGTGAGCGGGCCGCCGCCGTCCTCCACGGGCGAGATCTCCGCCTGCACGTCGTAGGCGGACTTGAGCCCCTCCGGGCCGTAGGGGCGCGTGGCCAGCTCCGAGTTGCCGGCGATTTTGACCGGCTGCGGCAGCTTGGAGAGGTCGGCGATGGTCTTGAGCCCGTACTGATCCGCCGTGGCCTTGGTGACGTTGAAGCTGTCCTGGTCGGTGGCGGCCGCGGGCTCCAGCGCGCTGAGGCCGCTCGGCAGCGCCTTGCGCAGGGCCGTCAGCACCTCCGCCGGATCGGTGGCCGTGGCGGACTTGTCCAGGTACTGCAGGAGGTTTCCCGTGTACTCGGGGAAGACGTCGATCTTGCCCGCCTTGACCTGATCCATGTACACCTCGCGCTGGCCGATTTGGTACTGGCGCGTGACGCTGAAGCCCGCCTTCTCGAGCGACTGGGCGTAGAGCTCGGCCACGATCTCGTTCGAGTAGTACTGCTGCGAGCCCACCACGAGCGCGCCGGTGCCTCCGGCGCCGGAAGAGCTCTGCGACGCGAGCGGGTCAGAGGAGCCGCACGCGCCCAGGGTGAGGGCCAGAACGGCGGCGCCGCCGGCGGCAAGCACGCGGCGTCGGGTGGCGGTGAGGGATGAATGGATGAATGTGCGCATGGCGACTCTCCTCGTCCGGCAAGGCCCCGGGATCCGGGGCGTTGCAACCCTAACCCGCTTCCCCGACAGCGTCACCTGCCCCGGCGGACGAACCAGCGCTGGAAGCCGGCCAGAACGACGTCGAGCACCAAGGCCAGCGCGATGGTCACCAAGGAGGCGCCGAGCATCATGGGGTAATCCTGCGTCTTCAAGCCAAGGAAGAGCGGGCGGCCCAGGCCGCCCGCGCTGACGTAGGCGGCCAGCATGACGGTCGAGACGACCTGCAGGGTCGCCGAGCGCACCCCTCCCATGAGCAGGCCGAGACCCAGCGGGGCCTCCACCTTGGTGAGGACCTGCAGGGGGCTCATGCCCTGGGCCTTGGCCGCGTCGGTGACGGTGCGCGGGACGGCGTCCACGCCGGCGTAGGCGCCGGCGAGGATGGGCGGCAGGGCCAGCACCACGAGCGCCACGACGGGCGCTGGCAGCCCCAGCCCCCACCACAGGGCCAGCAGCGTGACGAGGCCCAGGGAGGGAAGCGCGCGGGCGGCGCCGGAGAGCAGCACCACGAGGTTGCGCCCGCGCCCCGTATGCCCCACGAGGTAGCCGAGCGGGATGCCGATGAGGGCGGAGATGGCGAGGATGAGGGCGGTGTAGCCGAGGTGTTCGGTGAGGCGCACGCCGAGCCCGTCCGGGCCGGACCAGTTGGCGGGATCAAACACCCACGCGAGGGCCTGAGCGAAGAGGTTCACGCCGCCACCGCCCGTCGGGCCCAGGGGGTCAGCGCCCGGCCGAGCAGGCTGATGAGCTGATCGAGGACCACGGCCAGGATCACGGTCAGCACCAGGCCCGCGACGATCTCCTCCGTGATCCCCCGCTGGAAGCCATCAACAAAGAGCAGTCCGAGCGAGGGCAGGCCGAGCACGCCGGACACGGTCACGAGCGAGACGGTCGAGACGGCCACCACCCGCCAGCCAGCGGTCAGCGCCGGAATGGCCAGCGGAAGCTGCACCCCAAAGGTGAGGCGCCACCCGCCCATGCCTTGGGCCTTGGCCGCGTCCAGGACCGTGGGGTCCACGGCGCGCAGGGCGTCGCTCACGGAGCGCACCATGAGCGCCACGCCGTAGAGCGTCAGCGCCACCACCACGTTGACGGGGCTGCGCAGCCCCGTGCCGAGGATGGCCGGGAGCATCACGAAGAGCGGGAGCGAGGGGATCGCGTAGAGCAACCCCGTCCCGGAGACGAGCAGCCAGCGGGACGCGCCGTACCGCGCGGCGAGCCAGCCAAGCGGCAGCGAGACGAGCAGCGCCAGTAGTACGGCGGGCGCGGCGAGCGCGAGGTGTTCGAGCGTGCGCTGCCACAGCAGCGGCGCGTTGGCGAGGATCCATTGCACGATTCAGGACTCCCGGTCCGCGCGCGGCACCACGCCCAGCGGCCGCCCGAAGCGGTCCAGGACCACGTCGCCGGCCTCGCCGGCCTGCAGGCGCAGCGTGCGCTGGGCGCTGTCCAGCCCCAGGAAGCCGCGCACAAAGTCGTCGGCGGGGTGGGAGACGATCTCCTCGGGCGTGGCGTCCTGCGCGATCTCGCCGCCGGGGCGCAGCACCACAATCCTGTCCGCCAGGAGCAGCGCCTCGTCCATGTCATGGGTGACAAACAGGATGGTCTTCTTGAGCTCGTCCTGCAGGGCGCGCAGCTGGGCCTGGAGCTCGGCGCGCACGAGCGGGTCTACGGCGCCGAAGGGCTCGTCCATGAGCAGCACGTCGGGGTCGGAGGCGAGCGCGCGGGCCACGCCCACGCGCTGCTGCTGGCCGCCGGAGAGCTGCACCGGGTAGCGGGAGAAGCTGAGGGGATCCAGGCCCACGCGCTCAAGCTGCAGCAGGGCGCGCCTGCGTGCTTCTTGCTTGCCCTCCCCCCGCAGCAGCGGCACCGTCTCCACGTTACTCAGCACGGTGCGGTGCGGGAGCAGGCCCGAGCCCTGCATGACGTAGCCGATCTGGCGCCGCAGCTGAACCGGGTTGGCCTGCTGCACGTCCTGGCCGTCCACGAGCACGCGCCCGCGGCTCGGGTCCACCATCCGGTTGACCATGCGCAGCAGCGTGGTCTTGCCGCTGCCGCTGGAGCCCACCAGCACGGTGCAGCTCCCCGCCTCGACGCTCAGCGATACGTCTCCGACGGCGCGCGTGCCATCCGGATAGTCCTTGCCCACGTGCTGGAACTCGATCACGGCGCCCACGCTACCCCGCGCCTCGCGCGCACGCGGGTGTGAGAGAGGAGACAGGTGCCTTTTCCCAAAAAGTGAGTACACTCATTTATGAGTCCACTCAGGAATTCAACGCAGGACGATCAGGAGGGAGGGACCATGAGCAGTCAGTCCCAGCCGCTGGGCCGCCGCGAACGTGGCAAGCTCGAGCGCGCGGCCCGCATCGCCGACGCCGCTGCCGCCCTCTTTGACGAGGCACCCTTCTCCGAGGTCACGACGCAGGCCATCGCCCGCAGCGCGGACGTCGCCGAGGGCACCCTGTTCCGCTACGCCTGCTCTAAGACCGAGCTGCTCGTCATGGCGCTGAACACGCGCTTCGAGGCGGCGCTGGAGGACGGCCTCGCCAAGGCCTCTGCCCTCCCCACGCTGGATACCGCCGGCCGCCTCGACGCGCTCGCCAGCGCCCTGCTGGCCATCGGCGAGCACCGCCCGGATAACGCGGCCCTCTACCAGCGCGAACTGCTCTTCCCCACGATGAGCGGGGACTACCTGACGGAGGGCGAACGCATCGCCCGCCGCTGGGAGTCGGCCATCGCGGAGCCCTTCAAGGACCTGGCCGCCGCCCTGGCGGCGAAGGCCCCCCACGCCGTCGAGCCCCTCAAACGCGAGGGGCGCCTGGCCGCCTCCGCGGCCTGGGACGCGATCCAACTCAGCGTGGCGCGCCGCGCCCGCGCCGGCTTCCCTCCGCTCTCCCACGCGGATCTGCGAGGCCAATTCGAACTCCTCGTACGGGCCCTGACCCGCACCGAGGTCGTCAATAACAACCCCATCACCATCCAGGAGTCACGATGAGCAACATCACGCACGTCACGGTTCTCGGCACCGGCGTCCTCGGTTCCCAGATCGCCTACCAGGCGGCCTACGCCGGCAAGACGGTCACCGCGTACGACATCAACGACGACGCCGTGGCCGCTGGCCGCGAGCGCGCGGCCGGCCTGGCCAAGCGCTACGAGGCCGAGGTCGACGGCGCCGCCGGCGGCAAGGCCCAGGCCGCCTTCGAGTCCATGACGTTCACGTCGGACCTCGCCGAGGCCGTCAAGAACGCCGACCTCGTCATCGAGGCCGTCCCGGAGAAGCTTGAGATCAAGCGCGGCACCTACGAGAAGCTCTCGGCGGTTGCCCCGGAGAAGACGATCTTCGCGACCAACTCCTCCACGCTCCTGCCCTCCGACATCGTCGACGCCACGGATCGCCCGGAGAAGTTCCTGGCGCTGCACTTCGCCAACGAGATCTGGAAGCACAACACGGCCGAGGTCATGCCGGTTGCTGCCACCTCCGAGGAGACCAAGCGCGAGGTCGAGGAGTACGCCGCGGAGATGGGCATGGTGCCGATCGTGCTCAAGAAGGAGAAGGCTGGGTACCTGCTCAACTCCCTTCTGGTGCCGTGGCTGGACGCCGCCGCGGGCCTGTGGGCCGGCGACTACGCCGATCCGGAGACCATCGACAAGACGTGGAAGCTCGCCACGGGCGCTCCGCTCGGCCCATTCCAGGTGTTCGACGTCGTGGGCCTGACTACGGCGTACAACATCACCTCCTCGAACCCCGACCCGGCCCACCAGGCCGTGGCCGCCAAGCTCAAGGAAAAGATCGACGCCGGCGAGCTCGGCCGCGCGACCGGCAAGGGCTTCTACACCTACGACGCCTGAGTCCCGGCTCCACGCGCGAGAGGAGGCCCACACCCCAGCAGGGGGGGGGGCCGGCGCGAGCGGTTGGGGGACCGGTGGGGTGAACAGGGGTGAGTGTGCGGGGGGTTCGCGACGGCGGGGGGGCGCGGTGAGCGGGCGGCGGGCCGGGGGGCGCCGGGGGGGGGG
>JALAHE010000294.1 GCA_022712075.1 Galactobacter sp. | reverse complement strand
GCCTAGACTCGTTCTATTTCACCGGCGCGCCGCCGGGCCTGCTCGCCTGTTCTCGAAAGTTGCTTGTCCCTTGTCGCACCCCCGCACCACGTCCCGCTCGATCGCCGCCCGTTTCCTGTCCCGTGGTCCGCTCGAGCGCCTGCCCAAGCGCGAGGACGACCGACTGGCCCTGTTGGAACTCGTGGCCCGGCAGGTGCTGCCGCTCGGCGACTCGAGCGATGAGCCGGGCCTGAACCTGCGCCTGCGTGCCTTCAGCCCGGATACCGCGATGCTGCGCCGAGCGCTCGTGGACCACGGCCTCGTGGAGCGCGCCCACGATGGCTCGCGCTACGACGGGGTGCTGGAGCTTCCCGGCATCGTGATCCGCTCCGCCACGGAGGAGGACGACGCCGAGATCAACCGCATCACGGTCGCCGCGTACCTCGCGGCCGGCTACTTCCCCGACGCGCGCAGCGGGTACATGCTGCGCATCCAGGACGCCGCCGCCCGCCGCGCCGTGACCGACGTGTGGGTCGCCGAGCGCGGGGGAGAAGTGATCGCTGCGGTCACGCTGGCCCTGGCCGGGAACGAGTGGGCCGATGTGGCCGAGCCGGGCGAGCTGGAGTTCCGCCTGCTCGTCGTGGACCCGCACGTGCAACGCTCGGGCGCAGGCAAGGCCATGGTCGCCGCGATCCTCGAGGAGGCGCGCCGCCGCGAGGGGATCGAGCGGGTGGTGCTGACGACGAGCGCCGCGTGGCCCGGCCCCAACGCCCTCTACCCGCGCCTGGGCTTCGAGCGCGTCCCGGAGCGAGACCGCTTCCCGGAGGACGTGCCGGGCCTGCACCTCGTGGTGTACGCGCAGGACATCTGAGAGGCCCCTGCCCCCGCGAGCCGAACTCTGGTAGACAGAAACCGTGCCGCCCGGGCACGCCGCGCACACCGTTGGGAGACCCCATGGCCGAGATCACGCCCACGACCCTGGTTCCGTCCAAGCTGGAGTTGCTCGCGCGCTGGATGCGCGCCACCCCGTGGTTCCGCGGCGCCATCACGCCCGAGCTGGAGATCGTGGGCGGCTTCCGCTTGGACGATCCCGAGGGCGAGGTGGGCCTCGAGTTCTTCCTGCTGCGCGATGCCGCCGACGGCGAGGTCTACCACGTGCCGGTCACCTACCGCGGCACCCCGCTGCCCGGTTCCAACGGCCACGAGGATGAGTCCTTCCTCGGCACCATGGAGCACGGCATCCTCGGCACGCGCTACGTCTACGACGGCCCGGCGGACCCGGTCTGGCGCACCACCGTGGCGGCGCTGCTGGACGGCGAGGCCGAGCCGCAGCACCGCACCGAGTCGAACACGCCCGACCGGACGGTCCTGCTCGTGGGCGGCACGGAGGCCGGATCCATCTCCGAGGCCACCGTGGTCCGGCATCCGGTGCCGGGCGATCCCGAGGGTCCCGGCGTTGTGGCGCCGTGGGACGGCGACGACGATGCCCGCGTGCACTCCGGCCTGGTGCTGCGCGGCGAGGGCTCCTGAGCCCACGCCTCATCGGCACCGCGCCGGTCTTTCCCCAGCCAAGAGCGAGAAGAGTCCCGGCCGCCGGGCGGCCGGCCTCCCGCCGCTCGCGGCGCCCAACGCCCGACGACGCCTCGGCGGGCCGGGCGCGTGAGGCGCCCCCGCCGCGTCGTCGTGCCTTGGCTCACGCCGTAGCGTGGCCGCCCGCGCGGCGGTGGCGCGCCTCGGCGCACTAGACTGAGGGCAACACCGAAGTCTTCCCTTGGGAGTGATATGTCTGCCATCAGTCGTGACGACGTGGCTCACCTGGCCGAGCTGGCCCACATCGCGATGAGCGATGCGGAGCTGGACCGCATGGCCGGCGAGCTCGACGCCATCGTCGACGCCATTGCGTCCGTGTCCGAGGTTGCGGGCGACGACGTCCCCGCGACGAGCCACCCGATCCCGCTCACGAACGTGTTCCGCGAGGACGTGGTCGGCGTGACCCTCACGCAGGAGGAGGCGCTCTCCGGCGCCCCCGACCAGCAGGACGGCCGTTTCAAGGTGCCCGCGATTCTGGACGAGGACTGATCACTTTCATGACGAACATCATTTCGCTCTCCGCGGCCGAGCTCGCCGAGAAGCTGCGTTCCGGCGAGGTCACCTCGGTCGAGGCCGTGAACGCCCACCTGGCGCGCATCGCCGCCGTGGATGACGCCGAGCACGGCGTCCACGCCTTCCTGCACATCAACGCCGAGGAGGCCCTCGCGGTCGCCGCCGAGGTGGACGCGATCCGCGCCGCCGGCGGCGCCGAGGCCGAGGCCCTGCACGCGCTCGCCGGCGTGCCGATCGCCATCAAGGACCTCATCGTGACGAAGGGCCAGCCGACCACGGCCGGTTCCCGCATGCTCGAGGGCTGGGTTTCGCCCTACGACGCCACCGTGATCGAGAAGATCCGCGCCGCCAAGCTGCCGATGCTCGGCAAGACGAACCTTGACGAGTTTGCCCAGGGTTCCTCCACGGAGCACTCCGCCTTCGGCAACACGCGCAACCCGTGGGACCTCGCCCGCATCCCGGGCGGCTCCGGCGGCGGCTCGGCCGCGGCCGTGGCGGCCTTCGAGGCGCCCCTGGCCCTCGGCACCGACACGGGCGGCTCCATCCGCCAGCCCGGCGCGGTGACCGGCACCGTGGGCGCCAAGCCCACCTACGGAGCGGTCTCCCGCTACGGCGCGATCGCCATGGCGTCCTCGCTGGATCAGATCGGCCCCGTGGCCCGCACCGTGCTTGACTCCGCGCTGCTGCAGGAGCTCATCGGCGGCCACGACCCCAAGGACTCCACCTCGCTTCCCGAGGCCGTCCCGGCCCTGGCCGACGCCGCCCGCGAGGGTGCCGCCGGCGATCTGGCCGGCGTGCGCGTCGGCGTCATCGAGGAGCTCGGCGGCGAGGGCTACGAGGAGGGCGTCAAGGCGCGCTTCGAGGAGTCGCTGGCGCTGCTGAAGGCCCGCGGCGCCGAGATCGTCACGGTCTCCTGCCCCAACTTCAAGTACGCCCTGGCCGCGTACTACCTGATCATGCCCTCGGAGATGTCCTCCAACCTCGCCAAGTTCGACGGCGTGCGTTACGGCAACCGCGTGCTCCCCGAGGACGGCAACGTCACGATCGAACGCGTCATGGGCGCGACCCGCGCCGCCGGCTTCGGCGACGAGGTCAAGCGCCGCATCATCCTTGGCACCTACGCCCTGTCCGCCGGTTACTACGACGCCTACTACGGCTCGGCCCAGAAGGTGCGCACGCTCATCCAGCGCGACTTCGCCGCCGCGTTCGAGCAGGCCGACGTGCTGATCTCGCCCACGGCCCCGACCGTGGCGTTCGAGCTGGGCTCTAAGATCGACGACCCGCTGGCCATGTACCTCAACGACATCGCCACCATCCCGGCCAACCTGGCCGGCGTCCCCGGCATCTCCATCCCGGGCGGCCTCTCCGAGGGCCTGCCGGTGGGCATCCAGTTCCTCGCCCCGGCCCACGAGGACGCGCGCATGTACCGCGTCGCCGCCGCGCTGGAGGACTCGCTCGTGAAGCAGTGGGGCCACCCGCTGCTCTCCGAGGCCCAGGATCTCGAGCAGGCCGTCGCCGCGGCCAAGGAAGGCAAGAACTGATGAGCACCGACGCTCTGGTCGACTTCGACGAGGCCCTCACGCGCTACGCGCCCGCCCTGGGCTTCGAGGTGCACGTGGAGCTGAACACCAAGACCAAGATGTTCTCCGACGCGCCGAACGAGTTCGGCGACGAGGCGAACACCAACGTCACGCCCGTGGACCTCGGCCTGCCGGGCACCCTGCCGGTCGTCAACGACAAGGCGATCGAGTACTCGATCAAGCTGGGCCTGGCGCTGAACTGCTCCATCGCCGAGTCCTGCCGCTTCGCCCGGAAGAACTACTTCTACCCGGATAACCCGAAGAACTTCCAGACCTCGCAGTACGACGAGCCGATCGCGTTCGACGGCTGGCTGGACATCGAGCTGGATTCCGGCCGCGTGATCCGCGTGGACATCGAGCGCGCCCACATGGAGGAGGACGCCGGCAAGCTCACGCACCTCGGCGGCGCCTCGGGCCGCATCCAGGGCGCCTCGGCCTCGCTGGTCGACTACAACCGCGCCGGCGTGCCGCTCGTGGAGATCGTCACCCGCCCCATCCTGGGTGTGGGCGCCGATGCCCCGGAGCTCGGCCGCAAGTACGTGGCAGCCATCCGCGACATCGTGAAGGCCCTGGATGTCTCGGACGCCCGCATGGAGCGCGGCAACGTCCGCTGCGACGCCAATGTCTCGCTGGCCCCGATCGGCGCCGACAAGCTCGGCACCCGCTCGGAGACCAAGAATGTGAACTCGCTGCGCTCCATCGAGCGCGCCGTTCGCTACGAGATCGAGCGCCACGCGGCGATCCTGGACGCCGGCGAGTCCGTGGTCCAGGAGACCCGCCACTGGCACGAGGACACCCGCACCACGTCCTCCGGCCGCCCCAAGTCGGATGCGGATGACTACCGCTACTTCCCGGAGCCGGACCTGGTTCCCGTGGTGACCTCTCGCGAGCGCGTCGAGGAGATCCGCGCGACCCTGCCGGAGCTGCCGGCCGCGCGCCGCACGCGCCTGCAGGGCGAGTGGGGTTTCTCCGACGAGGAGTTCCGCGACGTCGTCAACGCCGGCCTGGACACGGCGATCGACGAGACTGTCACCGCCGGTGCCACGCCGGCCGCGGCCCGCAAGTGGTGGATGGGCGAGATCTCCCGCCTGGCCAAGGATTCCGATCTGGACCCCACGGAGCAGGGCATCCTGCCCGCCGACGTCGTCGAGATCGAGGCGCTGATCGCCGAGAAGAAGATCAACGACAAGATCGGCAAGCAGGTCCTGAAGCTCGTGGCAGCGGGCGAGGGTCGCCCGGGCGCCATCGTCGAGGCCAAGGGCCTCGCCGTGGTGTCCGACGACGGCCCGCTGCTCGCCGCGATCGAGGAGGCCATGGCCGGCGCGCCGGACGTGGTCGAGAAGATCAAGGCAGGCAAGGTTCAGGCGATCGGCGCCCTCATCGGCCCGGTCATGAAGGCCACCCGCGGCCAGGCCGACGCCGGCCGCGTGCGCGAGCTGGTCCTCGAGAAGCTCGGGGTTCAGGGCTAGTCCCAGGGGCTCTCGGAGCCCCGTCGCCGCGGGTCCGCCCGCGCCGCTCCCGATCGGAGTGCCAAAAGTCGCCTCGAAGAGGCTTTTCATGGCTTTCGGCACTCCGATCGCGCGTTCGCGGGTAGGGTCGCGCGCATGGGGGAACACAGAGCACGACGGCGGGCGGGCGCCTGGGTGGCGCTCGTCGCCGTGGGTGCGGGGCTGGCGTTGGCCGGCTGCGCCGCCGCGCCGGATACACGACCGGTGCAGGACGAACTGGATCGTTGGGTGGACAAGGTCCCGCTCGGCGACGTGCAGAGGGCCGAGCCGCAAACGGTGACGTGCCCGTCCAGCGATGGGCAACGCCAGGCGGTCGCCGAGGCGAGCGGGACCACCGCCGAGCCCTTCGACGAGCAGGCGCTTAAGGAACTCCTGGCAGACATGGGCTACGGGACGAACTCCCTCATCATCGAACCGCCTACGGACGGGTACATCCTCTCGGCCCGGCGCCCAGATGGCGGATCCCTCACGCTGCGCGCCCGCGGCGCGGAGTTCTCCGTCTCCATTCTGGGTCCCTGTTCCTGACTTTCAGCGGCGGTAGGCTGGGATGCCCCTTCCCGCCACTGACCTCTGGGAGCCCCGCGTGAGCGTCGACATCACCGTCATCGGATCCACCAATCTGGACATCACGGCCACCGTGCCGCGCCTGCCCGGACCGGGGGAGACCCTGCTGGGGGAGACCCTGACGCATTCGCCGGGCGGCAAGGGCGCCAACCAGGCCCTCGCCGCGTCGCGTGCCGGGGCGTCCGTGCGCTTCGTGAGCGCTGTGGGGCAGGACGCAGCCGCGGGGCAGGCCTTGGAGTTGTTGGAGGCCGACGGCGTGGACCTCGAGCACCTGCTGCGCGATGCGGCGCTGCCGACCGGCACGGCGCTCATCGCCGTAGATGCGCAGGGCGAGAACAACATCATCGTGATCCCCGGCGCCAATGCAGCGCTGGACGGAGCGGCGGTGACGCTGCGCCAGGACGTCGTCGAGGGAGTCGTGGTCCTTCAGGGCGAGATCCCGGCCGACGGCGTCGACGCCGCCGTGGCGACGGCCCGTGGGCGTGTGGTCCTGAACCTGGCGCCCGTCATCGAGCTGCCGCGCGCCGCCGTCCTGTCCGCGGATCCGCTCGTGGTCAACGAACACGAGGGTGCGCTGATGCTCGCCCAGTTGGGACAGGACCCGGCGGGGCTCGACGACGCGGCCGTGGTCGCCGCGCTGCGCGAGCAGGGCGTGGCCTCGGTGGTCATGACGCGGGGCTCGCGCGGGGCCTTGGTGTCCGACGCCGCGGGGACCGCGGACGTCCCGTCCGTGTCGGTGAGCGCCGTGGACGCCACCGGCGCCGGCGATGCGTTCGTGGGCGCGCTCGCCGCCCGGTTGGCGGCGGGGGAGTCGCTCGTGGAGGCAGCGCGCTTCGCCGCCCGCTTTGCCGCCGACACCGTGACCCGACCCGGCGCGCAGGCGTCCTATCCGGCCAAGGGCGCGGTGCCTTTCGAGGCCTGATCGCGCGCCGTCTTGTCGTGGCGACGGGGCGTGCCCGGCGCTAGCCTGGGTGCCCCGCGGCCGTTCAGCCAGTCAGGGGGAGTGTCCGGCCCGAGCCGCACGGCGAGGGGAAGGGCTGAAAGCAGACCCGGTCTCCCCGCCGCGGCACCTTCACCGCGCCGTTGAGCCGGCGCCACGTAGCCGGCACGCCTATCCGGTGGGGCGGTAGTGGGCGCGGTTCGGTGGGGTCCAGGTGGGTTCGACGGTGTATTTGTGGTCGAAGCGCGTGTTGGTGTCGGGGTGGTGGGTGACTTGGAGTCGGGCGCGGTCGATTTCGTGGTGGTGGAAGTTGCACAGCAGGATCGCGTTGGTGACGTTGGTTTTGCCGCCGTCTTGCCAGGGGATCACGTGGTGGACTTCGCACCATTGGCCTGGGATGCCGCAGCCGGGTGCCCGGCAGTGGTGATCGCGGGCGATCAAGACCCGGCGCTGGTCTCGGGTGAAGAGGCGTTGGGCTCGTCCGAGTTTCAACGGGACGCCGACCGGGTCGGTGAGCATGACTTGCAGGGCCGCGTCGCAGAGCAGATGCATGACAGCTGAGAGGGGGACGGGGGTGCCGTCGCCTCCGACGCGGGCGAAGCGCAGGTCGATCAGCGCCTCGGGGTCGGGCACGCCTAGTGCGTTGAGCGGGATCTGATGGATGCCTTGCGGCCACCAGCCCTCACCCACCCCGCCGAGCTCATCGCCCACGTCCGTGTC
>JALAHE010000293.1 GCA_022712075.1 Galactobacter sp. | reverse complement strand
GCGCGCTGGCCAGGCCTGGCGATTCCGTCTCCCCCGTCGTGGCCCCCACCTCCCTCGCCGCCGACGATCCGGCCAGGGCCCTGCCGCGGCTGAGCAACCAAACGGCCGGCCTCACGGGCCCGGCCGGCAAGGCGCTGCACGCGCAGCTCACGCGGGCCAAGGAGCTGCTCGCCCCGGAGACCCCGGTGGCCGACGCCGAGGCGGACGCGCTCGCGCTCGAAGAGGCCGGGCCCACCACGGAGAAGAACAACGTGGCCCGCGCGGCCGCGGCGGCGAAGGAAACCTTCGCCCTCGCCGGCTCGCTCGCCGCCGAGGCGGGCGCCGCTCCGGCCGGGCAGGCCCGGCGCCTCTTGGCGGCGGCCGCCCTGCTCGACGACGCGGCGAGGGCCACGCTGAAGGCCGCCGGTCGGGAGGTCCCCACCACGGGCGGCGTGGCCTCCGCGCTCAAGGTGAGCGTTCCGACGTCGGGCCAGACGGTGAAGGAGGACACCCTCACCTCGCTCGCCGCCACGCTCACGCCCGCCTTCGCGCAGGGACTGTGCACCGGGGACAACGCCACGACCATCGCCGAACCCGACGCCGCCTCCTCCGCCAGCCCCGCGCCGTCGGGCACCGACGCCGCGGCGGCCAACGAGCCCGTCAGTGGCTTCCCGCTCTTCTCCGCCGAGTCGGCCGAGCTGAGCGGCGACGCCGCCGATCTGCTCCATGCGGCCGGCGCGGCCGCCGGCCGCCTGGCCTACGCCTCCGAGGTCGTGGCCGCCCGCGCCAAGACCACCTCCAGCGCCGCCCTCGCCGCCGAGCGCGGCGAGCTCACCCGCGCGCTGCAGAGCGCCCAGCCGGCTGGGTGCCTCCCCGTGGTGGTCACCTCGGCCGGCCCCGCCGAGGCCTTCACCGGCGCCAAGGCCAGCGACACGATGCTGGCGGCGCGCGCGGCGCTCGCGGACAAGCTGCTTCCCGCCGCCGTGTCGGTGAGCGGAGAGGCCAGGGCCGCGCTGCTGACGCAGTGGTGGCTCGTCCGCCCGTCCGCGTGAGGCGGCCCTAGCGGGTCCAGTCCTGGAACACGTCGAAGCCCAGCTTGAGGATGAGGGCGACGACCACCACCACAAACACGGCGCGCACGAAGCCGGAGCCCTTCGAGACGGCCATGCGCGAGCCGAGGTAGCCGCCCACCATGTTGGAGGCGCCGAGGATCAGGCCGAGGCCCCACAGCACGTGTCCCGTGGGGGCAAAGAGCGCGAGCGCCCCGATGTTGGTGGCGAGGTTGACGATCTTGGCCTTGGCCGAGCCGTCCAGGAAGCTGTAGCCGAGCGCGCTCACGAGGGCGATGACCAGGAACGAGCCGGTGCCCGGCCCGATCAGCCCGTCGTAGAAGCCGATGCCCACGCCGATCAGCACGGCCGTGCCGTAGTGCCTGCGGCCCGAAAAGCGCAGCGCCGTCGCGAGCCCGGCCTGGCGTTTGGTGAGCGTGAAGCTGAGCACCACGATGAGCGCGGCGAGGATGATCGGCTTGAACACCGAGGGGGGAAGCAGCGTTGCAACGCCCGCCCCGCCCACCGCGGCGAGCCCGGCGGCGAGGGCCATGGGGATCGCCGTGCGCAGGTCCGGGCGCACGCGCCTGGCGTAGGTCACGGCGCTCGTGGCCGTGCCGAACACCGAGCCCATCTTGTTGGTCGCGAGCGCCTGCACTGGAGAGATGCCCGGCACCAGGAGCAGCGCCGGCAGCTGGATGAGCCCTCCCCCACCGACCACGGCGTCGACCCAGCCGGCCAGCAGCCCCGCCACGATCACCAAGAGGATCGTGGACAGGGCAACGCCCTCCAGTCCCGAGCTGCTCAGGACGGAGGGCGTTGCTGCGGCGACGGTGACGCCGAGGGAGGCGGGGAGCAGGACGCTCAGCCCTTCACGAGGGCGGTGACCTCGTCCACGACCGTGTCGAGGGAGATCTCGCGGGCCTCGCCGCTCACGCGGTCCTTGACCTCAACGACACCCTCGGCCACGCCGCGGCCGACCACGATCGTCGTGGGGACGCCGATGAGCTCGGAATCCTTGAACTTCACGCCGGCGGAGACCTTGGGGCGGTCATCCAGGATGACCTCGACGCCCTTGGCCTCGAAGTCGGCGGCGAGCTTCTCGCCGAGCTCGAAGAGCTCCTCGCCCTTGCCGGTGATGAGGATCTGCACATCGGCCGGGGCGACGGCGCGGGGCCAGGCCAGGCCCTTCTCGTCGTGGTGCGCCTCGGCGATGGCGGCGACGGCGCGCGTGACGCCGATGCCGTAGGAACCCATCGTGACGGTGACGGCCTTGCCGTTCTGGTCGAGGACCTTCAGACCCAGGGCCTCGGCGTAGCGGGTGCCGAGCTGGAAGATGTGCCCCATCTCGATGCCGCGCGTGGTGGAGAGGGGACCGGAGCCGTCGGGGGCCGGGTCACCGTCGCGCACCTCGACGGCCTCGACGACGCCGTCCCAGGCGAAGTCGCGGCCGGCCACGAGGCCGAAGACGTGCTTGCCGTGCTCGTTGGCGCCCGTGATCCAGCTGGTGCCGGAGACCACGCGGGGATCCACGAGGTAGGGCAGGCCCGTGGCGGACTCGGCGCCGAGCACGGGGGCGTCCAGGGAGAGGCCGGGGCCGATGTAGCCCTTGACGAGACCCGGGTGCTTCTTGAGGTCTTCCTCCGTGGCGGCCTCGACGCCGACCTCGCCGGGAATCCCCAGCAGGGCGCCGATGGTGGCCTCGGAACGCTTCAGGTCAACCTGGCGATCGCCGGGGACGCCGATGACGGCCACGACGCGCTCACCCTCGGGCGTGGTCACGGCAACCACGACGTTCTTGAGCGTGTCGGCGGCGGTCCACTCGCCCTCGGCGCGCGGTGCCACCTCGTTGGCGGCGGCCACGAGCGTGTCGATGGTCGGGGTGTCGGGGGTGTCCTTCACCTCGGCCGCCGGGGCGTTGGTGAAGTCGATGTCGGCGGGCACCACGGTGGTGACGGCCTCGACGTTGGCGGCGTAGCCGCCGGCGGAGCGCACGAAGGTGTCCTCGCCGATGGCGGTCGGGTGGAGGAACTCCTCCGACTTGGAGCCGCCCATGGCGCCGGCCATGGCAAACACGGGGACGATCTCGAGGCTCAGGCGCTCGAAGATCTTCAGGTACGCGGCGCGGTGGTCGGCGTAGGCCTTGTCGAGGCCCTCGGCGTCGATGTTGAAGGAGTAGGAGTCCTTCATGATGAACTCGCGGCCGCGCAGGAGGCCGGCGCGGGGGCGGGACTCGTCGCGGTACTTGTTCTGGATCTGGTACAGGTACACCGGCAGGTCCTTGTACGAGGAGTACAGGTCCTTCACCAGGAGCGTGAACATCTCCTCGTGCGTGGGGGCGAGCAGGTAGTCGCCCTCCTTGCGGTCCTTGAGGCGGAAGATGTTGTCGCCGTACTCCTCCCAGCGGCCCGTCGCCTCGTAAGGCTCCTTGGGCAGCAGCGCGGGGAAGTGCACCTCCTGGGCGCCGATGGCGTTCATCTCCTCGCGGACGATGTTCTCCACCTTGCCCAGGACGCGCAGGCCCAGCGGCAGCCACGTGTAGATGCCCGGGGCGGCACGGCGGATGTAGCCGGCGCGCACGAGCAGCTTGTGGCTGTCGACCTCGGCCTCGGCCGGGTCGTCGCGCAGAGTGCGCAGGAACAGGGTGGACAGACGAAGGACCACGGGTCTTCCCTTTCGGCGGCCGCTGGCCGCGAACATGAACAGGCGGCCCGCTCGGAAAGACGGGCCGCCTGTGATTCTACCGATGCCGCGGGCCTGCCGCGGCCCGGGCTACGCCGCCGAGCCCATGAAGGTGGAGTACGCCCGCTTCGCGAGGGCCGTGGCCTGCTTGCGCGCCTCGCCGTTCGTGCCGAGGACCGACGCCGAGACGCCGACGGTGCCGTTGAAGACCACCACCGTGGTGCCCTGATCGGCCTTGGTACTGCTGCCGCTCGTATCGGTGATGCGCCGCATCATGCCGATGGTCGCTGGCGCCGAGACGCCGGAGGGCGAGAAATACACGGTCTCCACCGTGGCCGAGCCGCGGCTGTCGCTCACCGTCACCTTGGCGCAGTGCTGCGCCACGATCTCCATGGCCCGCTGCTCGCGCTGGGCGTAGTTCTCCTTGGGCACCCAGAAGAACGTCACGGTTCCCTGGCTCGAGCTCGCCATGGACACCCTGGCATCCACGGGAAGACGGGCGCTCGTGGAGACCACGTACGGCGCGCAGGCGGAGGGCTCGTAGCGCGAGGAGCTGAGCGAGGCCCGCGTGCTCGCGAGCCGCTCCTTCATCGTGGCCGAGAGCGAGGCCCGGAAGCCGGAGGACTTGGCCGTGAACTCGCGCGCTGCCGCGTCCACATCGAGTTTGAGGCCGGCGGGGCTGGACGGCGCCGGCGCGGTGCTCGACGGCGGCGGGCTGGGTGTGGGGGCTTGGCTCGTTACCGCCGTGGGCCCGAAGAGCGGCCCCAGCGGCTCGGCCGTGCCGCTCGGACCCGCGACTCCAGGACCGGTGCAGGCCCCGAGGACGAGTGTGAGGCCGGCGGCGCAGACCGCGGAGCCGACCGAAAACGCGCGCCGCCTCCCCCCCCGCGGGGCCCGTTGTGGCCGGTCT
>JALAHE010000292.1 GCA_022712075.1 Galactobacter sp. | reverse complement strand
TCCCCCAGCCGCTACGCCAACGTCGGCTGGGACCCCGCGTCCTCCGTCTACCCGCTGAACTCCGACACGAGCCGCTGGTGGCTCGTGGGCTCCTCCACGGCCGAGTACGCCGGCGCGCACGTCGCGGCGCTCGCCGAGCGGTTGGGCGCCCACCTCTACAAGGACGCCAAGGCCGGCGAGACCGACGCGCAGATCGCCTCCCGCATGGGGCTGGCTCCGGCGCGCCTGAGCTTCCCCGGTCTCCAGGTCCCGCGCGGCGGACGCGTCTGGGGCGTCGCCTCCCCGCTGACCACGCGCGCCTCCCGCCCCTACGCCGGGCGGCTCGAGGGCCCCGGCGTCACGGGCGTGTTGGCCTGGGACCCCCAGCGGGCCGTCCCCTCCTTCACCCGCACCGACGGCGGAGGCGCAGTGCACGTCCCTGACGCGATCCGCTTCCTGCCCACCGAGGCGCCCGCGCACCGCGCGGACCTCACGCTTTTCCTCGGCGGCGGCAAGAACTCCGTCACCACTCCGGGCGTGAGCGCCGGGGACATCGTGGCCGGCTGGCAGGCCCAGCACGCGTGGCTCGCGCCGCAGCACCCGGCCTTCCTGCGCCAGGGCTTCTTCGCCAACGCCTACGCGCCGGATCGCGGGGCCGTCCGCGAGAACATCGACGCCGTCAACGCGTGGGGCCGCTCCACGCTCGGCGCGCGCTTCCTGGACATCGAGGCGTGGCTGGCCGCCGATGCCCTGTGGGCCCAGGTGGGGGTGGAACCCACCGGCGCGGATCTCGCGGCGCAGGCCGCCAGGCGGCTCCCGCCGAGCCTCGCCGACCGCGGCGGATTCCACCTGAGCGACGCCGCCGCGCGGGCCTGGGTGCAACACGTCGTCGGCCCGCGCCTGCTGGCGCTCGGTTGGGCCTAGACTCACTTCCTCGCACTCGCATCCCAGGAGCAGCCATGAGCCGCCACGACGCCGCCTCCCCCCACGCGGCCAGCGCCCTGCCGGGCGCCGCTTCCCCGCGCGCCAAGCGCTGGCGGGTGGCGGCCGCCCTGACCGTGGGGCTCAGCCTCGTCGGGTCCTCGCTCGCTCCCGCCCTGCACCCGGACGCCGGCGCCTCCGCCGAGCTCGCGGCCGCCCCGGCGGGCACGCAGCGGGCCGTCGACAACGGCGTGTACGGCCTCGGCGCCTCCGCTGGCACGGGAGGCGTGGGCGGCGCCGCGCAGGGATCCCAGCAGGCCGCCGGGGCCACGAGCTCCGCCGGCGCCGAGAGCGCGCGCGGCTCTCAAGCGGCTACCAAGGCAGCCTCGTCCACCCGGATCGTGGTGGGCGCGCGCGATCGGCTCACGATCATCGTCAACCTGAAGCGGGCGGGCGGGCTCGCGCAAGCCGACGCGATCGCCAAGCGCCACAAGGCCTCGCGCACCGCCTCGTGGCCCAGCCTCGCCGTGGCCGTCTACGCCATGCCGGCCGGCGCCTCCCAGTCCAAGGCCAACGCGCTCACCAAGGCGCTGCGTGCCTCCTCGGCCGTGACCTCGGCCGGCGTGAGCGGCGTCGTGTCGCCGCAGCCCGCCGCGGTCCGCGTGCTCAGCTCCTCCCGCCGGCCCGCCGCGTCCGTCGGCGCCATCGCCACGATGGCCCGCTCGGTGCAGGCGAACAAGATCTCCACCGGCAAGGGCATCACGGTGGGCGTGGCCGACGAGGGCATCTTCGAGGAGAACCCGGCGGTCAAGGGCAAGGTCAACACCAAGCTCGGCGCCTCCTGCCTCACGGGCGGCAAGCTCGTCTCCGGGGCCAAGCAGGGCCGCCCCACGGCCACCGACGCCGGGCACGGCACCGCCGTCGCCAACGTCATCGCCGGCTCGGCCAGCGTGGGCCCCAGCCGCGGCATCGCTCCGGGCGCCAAGGTGGCCTCCGTCCGCGTCGTGACGGCCGAGGGCTCCATCTACGCCGAGGCCTCGATCTGCGCGCAGCAGTGGGCCCTCAAGCACCGCCTGCCGATCCTGAACATGAGCTACGGCGTTGACTGGGCCGGGACGCTCGTGGGCGGCATCTGGAATCCGCGTAACGCCGACCAGGCCGCCGTCATCACGGCCATGAAGCGCTCGCAGGCGTACGCGCAGAAGCGCGGGCTACTCACCGTCGCGGCCGCCGGCAACGACGGCGCCGACTTCTCCGACAAGGCAAACCTCGAGGACGCCGACACTGGCCAGAGCCTGAGCCGCTCCATGGTGGCGCTGCCCGCGGAGCTGCCGGGCGTCGTCGTCGCCTCCATGACCAAGCGCGACGGCAAGGTGGACCCCTGGTCCACCGTGGGCCTCGGCCTGGTCGACGTCGCGTCGCAGGGCACCGCGAAGCTCGCCTACGGGCGCGTGAGCTTCGAGACCGTCACCGGCACGTCCTTCGCCTCCCCCGCCGTGGCTGGCACGGCGGCGCTGCTCAAGGCCAAGAACCGCAAGCTCACGCCGACGCAGATCGCCGCGAAGCTGCGCACCTCCGCCACGGATCGCACATGCAAGAACGCGGGCAAGATCATCAGCGGCCAGCCGTGCCGCGCCTCCAAGGGGCTCACGAACTTCTTCGGCTACGGCACGCTCAACGCCGAGGCGGCGCTCAAGGCGCGCTAGCCCGCGCCCTGCGCGCTCAGAAGTCCTCGCCGCGCGCGAGCCACCCGGCCACCGGGTTCCCGAAGCGCGGAGGGGTGCCCACGGCGTCGCGCACGCGGGCCCAGGACGCGGCCCGGCCCACGCAGCCCAGGCGCCGGGCGGCGGCGAGTTCGGCGGCCGTCTGCGGGTCGCCGGGGTCGCGGCCCCACTCGCGCAGATAGGCCTCCTGGGCGCCGAGCTCCCACGGTTCCTGCACCGCCACCGTGAGGCTCTGCCACGGGTGGGAGATGCTCGCGTCCCCCCAGTCGAAGACCGTGAGCGACGCGGCAAAGACGTTCCCGGGGTGGAGGTCCTCGTGCTGCACGCTCGCCGGGATCCCCGACGCGGCGAGGCACGCTGCGTCCTCTTCCCACAGCGGCAGCAGGCGGGCGAGCTCGGGCGCGTCCTCGAAGACGAGCCGCTCGGCCAGGGCGGGCAGGGCCTCGGGGCGCAGATCGGGCACGCCGGCGGCGAGCAGCTCCCCGGCCAGGGGCTCGGCCGCGCGCTGGAGCCGGGCGTAGGCGCGCAACGCTTCCTCCCAGGGGGCGGCGAGCAGGGCCCCGCCGTCCGCCTCGCCGTCGCCGAGCGCCTCGCTCAGCGTCTGGCCGCCGTCCGGGGTCAAGAGCCACCCCTCCGAAGGCTCGGCGGCGAGCACCGGCAGGGCGCCGGGCACGCCCGAGCGGGCGAGGAGCGAGGTGAGGGCGGCCTCGGCGCGCAGCCCCTCCGGCACCTGCTTGAGCCAGGCCCGGCGCCCGCCCGGCCGGTCGAGGCGGCGCACGCGTGACCACTCTCGCTCGCGTTCCCAGCCGATGCCGAGGGCCTCGGGGCGCAGCTCGAGCACGCCGGCGGCCCACTCGAGGGCCGGGTCGGTGACCGGCGCGCTGTGCCGCCCGGCCTCCCGCGATGCACCGTGAGTCGTCTCCATGGCGAGAGTCTGCCGCACGCGCCCCGGCGACTCCAGGCCCGCGCGCCAGGTGGCTGCGTCCGGGGCTCCGGACACCCCGGCCCGCCGCGCCGCTGACAATCGGCGGGCGGCGCGCTTGGATGGCCGCATGAGCACGCAGCCGCACCCCGCCTGGACCGGACGCAACGACGGCGACGGCCCCGAGCACCGCCGCTGGCACCAGGCGGTGATCGCCCCGGAGGACCCCGCCGCCGCCGGCGCGGGGCTCGCGATCCTCGGCTTCGCGTGCGACGCCGGCGTGGCCCGCTACGCCGGACGTACGGGCGCCTCGGCCGCCCCTCCGGCCCTGCGCCGCGCGCTGGCGCCGCTGGCCTGGCGCGGCCAGCCCGGCGCCGTCCTCGACGCGGGCGATGTCACGGTGGAGGGCGACGCCCTCGAGGAGGGTCAGGCCCGCCTCGGCGCCGCCGTGGCCCGGCAGCTGCGCGCCGGGCGCTTCACGATCGTCCTCGGCGGGGGCCACGAGACGGCGTGGGGCTCCTACCTTGGACTCAGGGAGGCGCTGCTCGGCGACGCCCCACGGCACGACGGCGCCGCGGACGACGGCGCGGGGCCGGCCGCCGCCGGCGGCCCCGGCTCCCAGCCCTCGCCCGGCGGGGGCCGGGCCACCCAGCCGCCCGCCGCGGGCGAGCGGCGCGCGGCACCCGGCCCGGCGGCGTCGGGCACTCACGCCCCGCGCCTCGGCATCCTCAACCTCGATGCCCACTTCGATCTGCGCGTGGCGCCACGCCCCAGCTCGGGCACGCCGTTCCTGCAGATCGCGCGGGACGCGACCGAGCGCGGCGAGGACTTCACCTACGCCGTGGTGGGCATCAGCGAGCCGAACAACACGCGCGCGCTCTTCGAGACGGCGGACGCGCTCGGCGTGCGCTACCTGCTGGACGAGGACTGCCAGGAGGACCGGATCGAGGCGGTGCGGGAGTTCGTGCGCGAGTTCGCGGCGGGCGTTGACACCCTGTACCTCACGATCGACCTCGACCTCATGCCGGCGGCCGTGGCGCCAGGCGTCTCGGCGCCGGCTGGTTTTGGGGTGCCGTTCCCCGTGGTGCGCGCCGCGGCGATTGAGGCCGCGACGACTGGCAAGCTCGCGCTGCTCGACGTCGTGGAGCTCAACCCCCTCTACGACGTCGATTCGCGCACGGCCAAGGCAGCTGCACGGCTCATCCACGACGTCGTGACGCGGCGCGTGGCGCTGGCCTAGCGCGAGCCTGCGGCGGCGTCCGGAAGCGAGGCCCGCAGCAGCTCCTCCCACGGCGCGGGGGCGAGGCCGCCCTCGGTGACGAGGCGGCCAGGCAGCAGGCTCGACGGCGCCGCCCAGAGGTAGATCTGGCGGTGCAGCTGGCGCATCATCGGGGAGGCCACGCCGAGGAGGCGCAGCAGCCCGGCCGGGATGGCCCTGACCCGCGGCTCGCGCGCGCCGGCCAGCGCCGCGGCGTCGCGCGCCATCTCCCGCTGCGAGCGCGCCTCGCCGGTGGGCGCCAGCAGCACGGCGTCCCAGCCGGGGACCCAGCGGGCCGGGTCGCCGGCCACGGC
>JALAHE010000291.1 GCA_022712075.1 Galactobacter sp. | reverse complement strand
GCTGGTCCCGGCGGTGCTGGGCGGGTTTGCAGGCTGTCGGTCCCCGTTTGCGGGGGGGGGGCGGCCGCAACAACCCCCGGCGGCCACCACCGCACCCGCGGGCACGCCCGCACCCAAGGCAACCACCCGACGTCGAGCATTGGCGTCACCCGCACCGCCGACCCTCAAGGGGCGGCGGGGGAGAGGAATCACGAGGACATGACTGACGGCGTGAAGCTGCTCGGCAAGGTCGAGGCCATCAACTGGAACCGCATCCAGGACGACAAGGATGTTGAGGTCTGGAATCGCCTGACCAACAACTTCTGGCTCCCGGAGAAGGTGCCGGTGTCCAACGACGTGCAGTCGTGGGGCACGCTCACCGAGGAGGAGAAGCTCCTCACGATGCGCGTGTTCACGGGCCTCACGCTCCTGGACACGATCCAGGGCACGGTCGGTGCCGTGGCGCTGATCCCCGACGCGATCACCCCACACGAGGAGGCCGTGTACACGAACATCGCCTTCATGGAGTCGGTGCACGCCAAGAGCTACTCCTCGATCTTCTCGACGCTCGCGTCCACCAAGGAGATCGACGACGCCTTCCGCTGGTCCGTTGAAAACGAGTACCTGCAGAAGAAGGCTCAGATCGTCATGAGCTACTACCACGGTGACGATCCGCTCAAGAAGAAGGTCGCCTCCACCCTGCTGGAGTCGTTCCTGTTCTACTCGGGCTTCTACCTGCCCATGTACTGGTCCAGCCACGCCAAGCTGACCAACACGGCGGACATGATCCGCCTGATCATCCGCGACGAGGCCGTGCACGGCTACTACATCGGCTACAAGTACCAGCGCGGCCTCGAGACCGTCCCGGCGGACCGCCAGGCCGAGCTCAAGGACTACACCTACGACCTGCTCTACGAGCTCTACGAGAACGAGGTGCAGTACACGCACTCGCTCTACGACGGGGTGGGCCTGGCCGAGGACGTCAAGAAGTTCCTGCACTACAACGCCAACAAGGCGCTCATGAACCTCGGCTACGAGGCCATGTTCCCGTCCACCGTGACGAACGTGAACCCGGCGATCCTCTCGGCTCTCTCGCCGAACGCCGACGAGAACCACGACTTCTTCTCGGGCTCGGGTTCCTCCTATGTGATCGGCAAGGCCGTGAACACCGAGGACGAGGACTGGGACTTCTAGTTTCCCTTCGTCTCAACGGTGGCACCATCGAGGGCGCGGACCGGCACTGCCGGTTCCGCGCCCTCGGCGCGTGTGGCCTAGACTTCGGCTCACTAGTATCTTTCAGGAGGTTTCAGTGAGCGTGCAGTCAACCCCCACCGTCCCGGGCGCCAAGAAGCGCGAGCCGGGGAACATGGTGATCTCCACGGGCATCCTCGTGATCATCGTTGGCCTCGTCATGGTGCTGGTTTCGCTCCTGGGCGGCGTGGTCGCCGACGCGAACTCGGCACCGCTTGACGCCGAGGGCGGCGCGCTGGATCCCGCCGTGGTCATCGCCCGCACCTGGACGCTCATCGGAGCCGTCCTGACGCTCTTCGGCCTGCTCACCATGGCCGTTGGCTACCTGCGCCAGATCAATCACCGCATCGGCCTCGGCCTCGAGCGCGGCTGATCCGGCCCGCCGCACCGCGGCGCGGGCGCCTGAGGCGCCCCTTCGAAAAACACAGCACGACGGCGCGTGGTCACCACGCGCCGTCGTGCTGTGTTGTGTGCGCTGCCGGCTGCCCGGCCAGCGTGGCCCGGTAGGTGTCCCAGGCCGCCTTGCAGGCCTGCGCGATGGCGTCGACGCGCTGCTCGTCGGTCGAGGGCCACGTGCCGCCGGGGGAGTGCAGCGCCTCCACCGCCGCCTCGCCCATCAGGAACTCGCGCAGGAACTCGGCCTGGACCGCGTCGATCAGCGGCCCGGCCTCGCGGGTGCGCCGGCCGATGCCGACCGTGTCCCGCGCCTCGATGATCTCCTGGCTGCCCAGGTAGGGCTGGTTGAGGCTCACGTCCTCCGGCGCGGCGCCGAAGCCCTCGGTGAAGGCCGAGCGGAAGGCCCCCGCGAGGGAGCGCAGGCGCTCGGGATCCATCGTCACGCTGTCGAAGGGCGCGGCGTCCGGCCGCGGGTTGCCCTCGGCATCGCCGCGGTTGGACAGCGAGACGACGTTCGGCAGGCGGTCCGTCTCTGCGCGCTCCACGACCACGGCGCCGTCGGGCCGCGTTGTCGTGTTCATGGTGTCGTGGAAGGAGAGCGCGGTCAGGGGAGTGCCGGTTCCGCGCCCCTGATGCACGGTGAACCAGCGCCGCAGCAGCGCGCGCCGGGTGTCCTCGTAGACGTCGACGCCCAGCTCGCCCGCCGCCTCGAAGTCGCGCAGGAGCGACTCCCAGGCCTCGTCGGTGGCCGGCTCCTTGAACAGCGGGTAGAAGGAGAACGTGACCGGACGGATCGCGTCCACCCCGGTGAGGTCAACGCGCTGCAACGGGCCGGCCTCCCTCACGCGCTCGAAGGCCTCGCGCAGGGTGGCCTTGACGTCCTCCGGCTTGGCGCGGTTCGGGTCGCGGACGAGGCGCGGGTGTGGATTCTCGACGTAGATGACCCT
The DNA here is from genome assembly GCA_022712075.1 of Galactobacter sp. Classification (GTDB taxonomy): domain Bacteria; phylum Actinomycetota; class Actinomycetes; order Actinomycetales; family Micrococcaceae; genus Galactobacter. The sequence goes on along the minus strand of JALAHE010000291.1, from coordinate 5,306 downwards.
CGGGTCGATCTGCGCCCAGCGGCGCACGATGGGCGCAGTGGACAGGTCCGTGTAGTCGAACTGCAGGCGCCGCGTGTACTCGGGGACGAGGTGGCGGGCCACCTCCTCGGGGGCGGCAGAACCGGAGTGCGGGCACGTCACGATCAGGTCGGCCTCGGCCAGCGCCTGCTCCAGGCTGCGCGACTCGGGGTGTGCGTAGAAGATCAGGTCCTCCGGCGCGAAGGCGGTGCCGGCCGGAATCAGGGCGGGGGTGGCATCCCCCTCGGCCCAGGCGGTGAGCGGCCTCATCCGAGCACCACCCCCAGGAGTGCGCCGGCGAGGCAGGTGAAGAGCGCCAGGACCACCGCCGGGATGAAGAACGAGTGGTCGATGAGCTTGGAGCCCAGCTTCGTGGAGCCCGTGTAGTCGAAGTTGGCTGCGGCGATCTGCGAGCCGTTGGTCGGCAACACGTAGATGCCGGCGAAGGCGCCGGACCACATGCCGGCCACGAGGCCGGGGGCGAGGCCAGCGGCGAGACCGATTGGCACGATGGTCTGGGTCGCGGTGGACTGGCTCGTCGTGAGGACGCACACGAGGAAGACGCCGAGGGCGAAGATCCACGGGGCCGCCTGCACCAGGCCGCCCACCGAGTTGGCGATGGCCTTGTCGTGCGCCCCGAGGAAGGTGCTCGTGAGCCAGGCCAGGCCGAAGAGGGCGATGGCCGAGGTCATGCCGGCCTTGAAGACCGAGCTGGCGGGGATCTCGGAGACCTTGGGCTTGGCGACCAGCACCACGAGGGCGCCGACCACCAGCATGATGATCGAGATGATCTGGGTCATGCCCATGGGCGCCCCGGCGGCGTCGGCCGGGCGCAGGACCTTGAACAGGCCAAAGACCACGATGGCGACGACGCCCAGCAGGAAGATGATGGCGGCGTTGCGGCCGGCGGCGGTGGCCTGCGGGGTGTCCGAGGCCTCGGGGATGCCGCCGGCGGCGAGCTTGGCCTGGATCTCCGGGTCATCCTCGATGTTCTTGCCGAGGCGCGCCACAACAAACGATGCAGCGACGATGCCGATGATGGCCGCGGGGATCGTGATCTTCAGGATGTCGACGAGGTCGAAGTTGTACGGCGCCTTCTCCGTGAGCACGAGCATCATGGCCATGGCCGCCGAGACGGGGGAGCAGGCGAGCGCGATGCCGGTCGAGACCACCGAGAGCGAGAGTGGGCGCGAGGGTCGCACGCCGTTGCGGTAGGAGAGATCGGTGATGACCGGGAGCAGCGGGTACAGGATGTTCGAGGTGCCGGCGCCGACGGAGAAGAGGAAGGCGACGAGCGGGGCCACGAGCGTGATCTGCTTTGGACGCTTGGCGATGACCTTCGCCGCCACCGTGACCATCCAGTCGATGCCGCCGGCGGCCTGCATGGCCGAGGAGGTCACCACCACGGCAAGAACGATGAGGAGGGCGTCCACGGGTGGGGAGCCGGCGGGTTCCCTGAACCCGAAGACCAAGATGGCCACGCCAACGCCGCCCCAGAAGCCAAGGGAGACGCCGCTCGCCCGGGTTCCCATGACGATGCAGGCGAGGACGACGATCAGTTCGAGGACAAAACGAGCGACATCCATGCGTTCCTCCGTCTAGAAATATGTCTTGCGCGACATCGTAGGCATGGGTGGATGTTGCGGGCCAGGTCTGGAGTAATTCGGCGCGTCGCTACGCGCGGGTAACGTAGATCACGCGACCGCGAGGGTCGCGCGTTCCCAGCACCAGGAGTCACCCATGAGCTTTGCGCCGGATCGGTTGCCGGAGGACCTCGGCGAGGCCGAGGCCTACTACGTCCTCGACTCACGGGACGGCGACACCGCCAGCTACCGCTCCACGATCCATGCGCAGGGCGCCTGGAACCCGGGCGAGCAGCATATGGCTCCGGCCACCGGCATCCTCGTGCACGAGCTCGAGCGCTTCCAGGCGCGCGAGGGTCTGCGCATCGTGCGCGTGTCCCTCGACATCCTGGGGCTGATCCCCGGCGGCGGCTTCACCGTGAGCACCCGGATGATCCGCCCAGGACGCACTATCGAGCTGATCGAGGCCACGCTCGAGGCGCACGGGCGCACCTCCATCGTGGCCCGCGCCTGGCGCCTCATCACGGGGGACACCTCCGCCGTGGCTCACCTGCAGGAGGGGACGATCCCGGCGCCGGAGGAGTGCATTCCCCGCGAACTGTCCCAGCGCTGGCCCGGCGGCTACATCTCCTCCCTGACCGGGCTGGGGGATCCGAAGAGCGGCGGGGGCCAGGGCACCGCGTGGCTCAGCAACGAGCTGGAGATGGTGGACGGCGAGGCCACGAGCCCTCTCGTTCGGCTGCTTGGCATGGTGGACACCGCCAATGGCGTGGCGCCTCGCCTGGATCCGCAGGAGTGGGCCTTCCCCAATGTGGATCTGCAGATTCATCTCTTCAGGGCCCCGCAGGGCAGCCGGCTTGGCCTGCAGGTGGTACAGAGCGTCGGGGCGGACGGCGTTGGCCTCACGAGTTCCGTGCTGCACGACGAGTCCGGGCCGTTCGGCCGCGCCGAACAGATCCTCACGGTGCGGCAACAGGCAGTTCCCGGGAGCTGAACACTGCGTCGTGTGCTCCCGCGGCCCGCGGACACTTGATAGCGTGCGGTGCACACCCGCTCCTGTCACGCTCGAGGTTTGAGATGTCCCTGCCCCTTTCCACTCCGGTGGCGCTCATCGCGAGCATCGTCGCCCTGGTCTTCAGTTCGTCGCCGCCGCCCGCGGAAGCGCCGGGAGCTGTTGCTTCAGACTCCTCGGTCGCGGCGTCGCCCTCCGGCCCCAGCTCGGAGGTGCGCCTTGCAGCGCAAGGCGGGGAGGCCGACGTCGTGCTGGAGACCCCCGAGGTCAAGGGCGAGTCGGTCACGGCGCTGCCCGTCGAGGGCGTGTCTGAGGCCGCCCAAGGCAGCCCGGCGGCACTCAAGGAGGCGGTGCCAGCGGAGGAGACCGAGCAGGTCGCTCCCCAGGCTCAGCCCCGGCTCGGGGAGGCGGAGCTTGACCGCCATCTCGCGCTCCTCACGCCCGTGCGTTCCGCCTCCACCTTCACCGCCGTCGGCCTGACCTGGAAGGCCACCGCCGGCGTGAAGGTGACCGAGGCCTCGGTCCGTGTCCGCGAGAACGGCGAATGGACGCCGTGGACCGCCCTCGAGATCCCCGAGGTGGGGGAGGACTCCGGGACGACGGGACGAGACGGCACCTCGCCGCTGCTGAGCAACGGCGCCGACGCCGTCCAGGCCCGCGTCCTGACCGCCACGGGGCAGGCGCCCGAGGACCTCAAGATCGACCTCGTCAACGGTGGCACGGCACCCGCCCCGCGCGTGGAGGCCAGCGCCTCCGCCCAGAGCGCCGTCTATCGACCCGGTTCGGTGGCCGGCGACGTCCTGCGTCCCAGCGGCATCGTGACCCGCGCCCAGTGGGGAGCCGACGAGTCGAAGGCCGACACCACGCCGTCGCGCTCGGTGAAGCTGCAGGCCATGTACATCCACCACACGGCGAGCTCCAATAGCTACACTCCGGCCCAAGCGGCCCAGGCGGTGCGCTCGTTCTTCCTGTTCCACACGCAATCGCGCGGCTGGGACGACATCGGCTACCAATTCCTCATCGACAAATACGGGACCATCTACGAGGGGCGACGCGGTTCCCTCACGGACCTTGTGGTGGGCGCCCAGGCCGGCGGCTTCAACACGGGAAGCCTCGGCGTCTCGATGATCGGCAACTACGACACCGCCAAGCCCTCCGCGGCCATGCTCGCTTCCCTGCGCACGGTGCTCGCCTGGAAGGGCTACGCCAACGGCATCGACGTGACGGGCAAGACGACGCTCACGGCCAACGTCGAGGGCACCTCGACCTCGCGGTACAAGGACGGAACCCGGGTGAGCGTCCCGACGCTCTTGGGCCACCGCACCACCAACTACACGGGCTGCCCGGGGCAGTACCTCTTCAATCAGCTGCCCTCCCTTCGCACCGACGTGAAGAAGCTCATCGACGCCGCCGTGGTGAAGTACGGGCTCGCGGGCTCGCCGTTGAAGGCCCCCGTGGCCGCCGCCTCCTACCTTGCGAATCAGGGCGTGGTGCTCAGCGGGAGCGTGACGCTGCGCTGGCAGAAGGTCGCCTACGCCGCCAAGTACCAGATCATGAGCCGCACGGTGGAGCAGAAGGAGGCCTTCTCCCGCAACGGCTTCTGGAGTGCCGGGGCCACCACGACGTCCCTGTCCAAGGTCATCACGCTCAAGCCCGGTCAGACCCAGGTGCTCGGCGTGCGGGCGATCGATGCCCAAGGCCGGCCGGGTGCCGTCACGCGGCTCACGCAGCTCACCCGCCCCGTGTCGTGGGCCACGAGCGCCGTGGAGCGCAAGGACCTGGCGCTCGGCGGGGCGACCACGAACGCCGCCAACGGCCGCGTGCTGACGGCCACGAAGTCCGGCGCCACCGCCACGGTGCTCTCCGTGGTGGGCGCCGACAAGGCCACGGTCCGGGTGAAGGCCACCAAGGGCGTCACGCTCCAGCTCAAGCAGGGAAGCAAGGTCCTGAAGACGGCGACGCTGCGCGCGAGCGCACTGATCCAGACCGTCAGCGTGGCCCTGCCCCAGCGCGGCCGCGCGAACCTCCAGGTGGTGCTGAGCAAGATCCCGGCCAAGGCCAGCGTGAACGTGTACTGGTTCGGCGCGAGTCGTCCCACCTTCTCCCCGGCGGTGACGCCGTACGTTGCCCCCGGCGCGGGCCAGGTGACGGGTCTGCAGGCGCCCGACACGGTGTCCTCGAACGGCGGTGCGCGGACCGACGCCGCGTCCGTGAACTTCACCTGGAAGGGCCAGAGCGACGCCGCGCACTACCTCGTGCAGGTGCAGCGGGCCAAGGCCGGGGCCTCGCTCACGGGGGCGTACTCGGCGCCCGTGAAGGTCGCCACGCCCGGGTACGCGGTGAAGCTGGCCCCGGGCGAGAGCGTGCGGATCCGCGTCAGCGCCGTGAGCGTGTTCGGCCGTGCAGGGACCTCAGCCACGTCGATGGTGGTGCTGCGCAGCGCGGCGACTGCGCCGGCGACTTCGGCCCCGGCCACGAGCGCCCCCGCCACGAGCGCCCCGGCCACGACGGTGCCGGGCGCCACGCCCTCCACCGCCGCGCCGTCCAGCGCCCCGGCGGCCACCCCGGCGGCCACCCCGGCGGCAGGCTAGCGAGCTCAGCACGACACACGAGGGGCCCCCGCGCGGGGGGGGGGGGGCCCCCGGGGGGTGGGCGCGCGCGCGGGAGCGCGGGGGGGGGGGGCCCGCCCGGGG
>JALAHE010000290.1 GCA_022712075.1 Galactobacter sp. | reverse complement strand
CTCGTGCCCCGCCCCTCCCGCGAGCGCAGGCTGACCTCTCCGCCGTGGCGCTGCACGATGACCCTCACGAGGGCCAGGCCCACCCCGGAGCCGGGCAGATCCGTCACGTTCCGAGCCCGGGCGAGTTCCTCGAAGACCAGCTCGCGCTCCTCGTCGGGGATGCCGCGCCCCGTGTCGGCGATCTCGAGGATGATCCAGCTCGCGTCCTCGGCCCCGGTGATCTCCACCCGGTCCCCCGGCGCGGTGTACTTGAGCGCGTTGCCGATGACGTTGTGGAAGACGAGCCGCAGCAGGTCAGGGTCGCCGTCCACCTCGGGCAGCGGCCACGGCGCCACGGGTAGGTGCACGCGCAGATCCCTTTGCTGCAACTGGGCCTCGAAGCCCGACTCCGCGAGGTCGTCAAGGGCCTCCGTGACGACCGTGTCGACACCCACCGGCTCCAGGTCCAAGGGGCTCACTTCGAGCTCGGCGAGCCCGCGCAGATCTCCGACCAACCGCGCCATGCGCTGCGCCTGGATGCCGGCCGTGGCCCACGCCCGGTCGCCGTCCGGTCCCTCCGCGCCCTGCGCCGCCAGGGCCTTGAGCGCCGTGACCGGATTCTTGAGCTCGTGGTCAAGGCGTCGCAGGAAGCGCCTGCGGGCCGCCTGGGCTTCCTCCTCCGCAGCCAGCGTTGCCGCCGCGAGGGCTTCGGTCCGCTCCCGTGCGAGAGCCGCGCGCCGACGCAGGATCACGGTGCGCCCCACCGTGGCCAGGAGCACCAACAGCACGCCGAGCCCGACGGCGGCCGGCCCGGCGGTCATTTCGACGCGCACCCAGGCCCCCGGGCGGCTCAGCCAGAGCCACACCCCCGCCGCGACGCCGGCGCAGCCGAGCACCGCAACCACCAGCGCGCCCCACGATCGTGCAGTTAGCCCCGCTTCTGCCGCCCGCGGGCGGGCGGCGACGGGCGCGTCGTCGAACATGGAACCTCCCCTCTCAGCCACGACGAACCTCGGCGACAATGCGATACCCGCCTCCGGGAACGGTCTTGAGCAGCGTCGGCTCGGTGGGATCATCCTCGAGCACGCGGCGCAGCTCCGCCACGCGGTGATCGACGGCGCGGGTGGAGACGGCGATCTCGAAGCCCCAGACGCGTTCGAGCAGGTGCTCGCGCGTGTGAAGCTCCTCCGGATGGCCCAGGAGATAGTCGAGCAGGGCAAAGGCCTTGGGCGTCAGGGCCACCTCCCGCTCCCCCAGAAAGACGCGGCGGCCGATGCGTTCGAGCCGGACCGAGCCGCTCGGGCGCGGCCCGGCGATCAAGACGTCGGCCGGGGCCCCGCGGCTCGCGGCGTTGCGGCGGGCCAAGGCGCGGATGCGCGAGGCCAGCTCCTGCGGATCGAAGGGCTTGTTCAGATAGTCGTCCGCCCCCTCGTCGAGCGCCGCCGAGCGCTCGGCTGCCTCTCCCACCTGAGTCAGCAGGATGACGGGAACCCAGTCGTCGCGCTCGCGCAAGCGGCGCACCAGCTCGCGCCCGTCCATGACGGGCATGAGCACGTCCGTGACGACCACCTCCGGTCGCAGCGTCTGAACGGCCGCCAGCCCCTGGGCGCCATCCGCCGCCGTGGCCACGGCAAAGCCGGCGCGGGAGAGGTAGGCACCCACCGTCTCCCGCACCGCCTCGTCGTCGTCCACAAGCAAGACCGTGGCCCGGCGCGCCGGCTCACTCATCCAGCGGCACCGGGCAAGGTCAGTTGGGCGTCGGAGACCACATTTCCGGTGCCCTCGTCCTGAACGTTGGGCTTGGCGCCCGCGTAGGCCACCGTGTTGCCCGTGCCGTTGATGTCGACCGCGGTGAGGGACACCCCGGCCGCGGTGTTTCCGCTACCGGAGATCTGCAACGAGCGGACGGGTTGCGTCAGCACAAGAGTGGCCCCGGTGGCCTCGACGACGACCTTGTCGCAGGGCTGCAAGAGCTTGACGATGGAGCCGGTGGTCTCGACGGTGGCGACGCCGCCCGCGCACTCGACCTCCTCAGTGACGAGCGCCTCCCACCCGATGTGCAGGGGAAGCGGGCTGTCGGCGTCCCCGCTGTCCCCGGTCGTCGCACTCGTTTCGGCCGAACCGGTGGCCTCGGGGCTGCTGGCGCCAGAGGCCTCGGCGGCGTCGGTGCCCTCGCCCGCGTCGACCGCGGCCCCGTCGCTTCCGGCGCTGACCGTGGCATCGCTCGCCTCGACCTTGGCCCCCTCCGATCCGCCGGAAACCGTGACACCTGGGGCGCTGATGACTGCGCCGTCCGATCCGACGGAGATGCCCGCCTTGCCGTCGCCGGCGCTCACGCACCCCACGAGCGAGGTGGCCCCGAGGACCAGCACGGCCGCGACGGACAGGATATGGGTTCTCTTCTGCATGATGCTCCCCCGTTCGGTGGCGGGGTGTGCACCGTGCTCACCCCGTAACCCAAGACGCTACGGAGCAGTGGTGGACGCCAGGTGTCCGAAGCGTATCGAAGGTGTCGCAAGGCTGCGACACCGGTGCGCTGACCTCGCCACAGCGAACTCGCACACTGTTATTCAAGCATGCCTGCGCGCCTGGCCTCGGCGACGGCGGCCGTGCGCGAGCTGACCCCGAGCTTCGTGAAGACGTGCACGAGGTGGGACTTCACGGTGGCCTCGGTGACGTGCAGCCGGGCCGCGATCTGGGTGTTCGAGCAGCCCTCGCCCACGAGGGAGAGCACCTCGAGCTCGCGCAGGCTCAGCGTGGGAAGCGGCGCGCGCAGGCGTTGCAGGAGCCTGGCTGCCACGGCCGGCGCGAGGGCCGACTCCCCGGCTGCCGCCGCCCGCACGGCGGGCAGGAGTTCCGAGGGCGGCGCGTCCTTGAGCAGGTAGCCGGCGGCGCCCGCCTCGACCGCGGCGAGGATGTCGGCGTCGGCGTCGTGGTTCGTCAGCACGAGGATGGGAGGCGCCGCCCCCGCCGCGCGGATGCGGGTGATCGCGCCGACCCCGGATCCCTCGCCGAGGCGCAGGTCCATGAGCACGACGTCGGGGGCGTGGCTCGCGCACGCCTCGACGGCCTCGTCTTCCGAGGCCGCCTCGGCGACGACCTCGAGGTCCGGCTCCGTCTCCAGGAGCGCGCGCAGCCCCACCCGGACGATGGGATGGTCGTCGACGATGAGGATTCTCGTCACGGCTCAGGCCTCCTTCGAGGGGCGGTGCGGCAGCACCACGTCGACGCGGGTTCCGTGCCCCGGCGTGGAATCAACCACCAAGCTACCGCCCAGCTGCGCCGCGCGTTCGCGCATCGACGCCAACCCGAAATGGCCGGCCCCGTGCGAGGCGCCCGGGGCCAGCCGCGGATCGAAGCCGACGCCGTCGTCGCTCACCGTGAGCCGGGCGGCCTCGCCGTCAACGCGCAGGCGCAGCTCGATGACCCCGGCCCGGGCGTGTTTGAGCGCGTTGCCGACGGCCCCTTGGGCCAGGCGCAGCAAGGCAGTGCGCCGGCTCATGTCCAGCCCCTCGTCGCCTTCAACTGACAGCCGCACCTCGGGCCCGCCGCGCCACTCGGTCTCGGCGAGGCGGCGCAGTGCGGCGGCCAGCCCCTCCTCCTGCAGCGGGGCGGGGGTGAGGGCCCGGACGATGGACCGGGTCTCGGCCTGGGCGGCGGCGGCGCTCTCGCGGGCGAGCCGCAGCAGCTCGGCCGCGCGCTCGCCCTCCGGCGCACGCTCGGCCGCATGCAGGAGCATCTGGATCGAGGAGAGCGACTGCGACACGGTGTCGTGGATGTCGCGGGCCAGGCGCGCCCGCTCGGCCTCCTCGCCGGCCCGGCGCTCGCTGCGCGCTAGCTCGTCGCGCGCGGCCACGAGCTCCTCCAGCAACGCCTCGCGGGCCACGGCCTGACGCGTGAACGCCCTGAAACCAAGCCCCACGAGCAGCGCCACCGCGGCCCCGAGCATGGGTCCCACGGCGGCCGGAACGGAGAAGCCCTCGTTCACCCCCAGGGTGATAACGGCGCATCCGGCGCTCACGAGGACGAGCACCGTGCCCCAGCGGGCGCCGAGCAGGTGAAGCTGCAGGAAGAACAACGGGAAGACGAGGTAGGCGGCCTCCGGGAGGCACCACGCCGCCACGAGCCACAGGAGGGTGAGCGCGCCGATCCCGAGCCACACGGCGGCAGGGCGACCGGCCCGCTCTCCCGGCCGCGCGTCGTCGTTCATGTGAACGGATCCGCCAGCGCCGGCGGCGCGCGCCTTGGTGCGCCGCACGCCGTCGAGCACCCCCGCCGCATAGGCGAGCACCCACGCGACAACGGCCGCCACCCCCACGGCGGCGCGCGCGTCGACCGGAGGCACCGAGCGCAGCAACACGATGAGCACGATGACCGCGACGACGGCGTGCAGGCCGAGGCGGAGTCCGGTGAAGACCGAGGCGAGGCGATGTCCGTCCATGAGTGCCTTCAAGGCTACACGCCGGGCCCCTCCGGGGCATCCATCAAAAGGCGGAGCGGCACCTACGCCAAAGGTCTCCGAGGATGCCATCCCCCGGGCGACGCGCCCGATACCCCTCGGGCGGGAACCTGGTTGAGGTGGGCATCCGGCCCGGATCCGCCCGCATTCAGCCCGTGAAAGGACGTCATGTTTCTCGCTCGTCGCGACCTGGTCTTTGCCAAGGGTCGCTTTGCGCTCATCGCCTCGGTGGTCGCCCTCATCACGGCGCTCGTCGGCTTCCTGACGGGCCTCACCGCCGGCCTGGCCGGGCAGAACGTGGACGCCGTGCTCTCGTGGAAGGCCGACCGGCTCGTGGTCTCGGCCCCTCAGGCCGGCGCCCAGGCGAGCTTCGCCACCTCGGCGCTCACCGAGCACCAGATCGAGGCCTGGCGCTCCGCCGCCCCGGACGCCGAGGTGCGGCCCATCGGCCTGAGCCAGCTCTCCGCGAGCCACGGCGAGCTGCGCGCCGGCATCGCCCTCGTGGCCGGCGCGCCAGGTGCCGGCACCGGGCCGGGCGGGTCCGAGGCCACTCCCCCCACCGCGGGCGAGGCGGTCCTCAGCGAGGACGCCGCCTCCGCCCTGAGCGCTGCCGCGGGTGACACCATCACGGTGGCCGGCCGCGAGCTGCGCGTCGCCGCCGTTTCCGGGACCGGTCACTACTCGCACGTGCCCCTCGTCGCCGTGGCGCCCGAGGACTGGCGGGCCGCTGCGACGCGGACCGGCGCGGAGCCGGCCACGGTCGCCACGGTCCTCGCGATCACGGGCCAGGTGAACGACGACGCGGCGGCGGCCGCCGAGCGCGAGAGCGGCACCGTCTCGCTCTCCGGCCTCCAGGCGCTCAGCGCCGTGGGCTCCTTCCGCTCGGAGATCGGCTCGCTCGGTCTCATGATCGCGCTCCTGCTCGGCATCTCCGCGCTCGTCGTCGGGGCGTTCTTCACGGTGTGGACCCTGCAGCGCAAGGGCGACCTCGCCGTCCTGAAGGCCCTCGGCGCCCCGACCGGCGCGCTGGTCCGCGACGCGCTGGCTCAGGCGGGCATCGTCCTGCTCATCGGCATCGCCGTGGGGCTCGGCCTCGTGGTCGCGGCGGGAAGCGCCCTCCCCGCCGGCCTCCCGTTTGTCCTCTCGCCGCTCACCACCCTGCTCCCCGGCGCCGTCATGGCGCTGCTCGGCCTCGGCGGCGCCGCCGTCGCCCTGCGCTCCGTCACCCACGCCGACCCCCAGACCGCCCTAGGAAGTGCACGATGATCACCCTCGAGAACCTCGTCCTCAGCTACCCGGACGGCGCCCGCCGCCTCACCGCGCTCGACCACGTGAGCCTCACCGCCGACAGCGGCGAGCTCGTGGGGATCACGGGGCCCTCCGGCTCCGGCAAGTCCTCGCTGCTCGCCGTGGCGGCGACCCTGGCCACCCCGGACTCGGGTCGCGTGCTCATCAACGGCGAGGAGATCACGGGGCTGAGCCGCGACGCCGCGGCCCGCGTGCGCCGGGAGAAGCTCGGCATCGTGTTCCAGCAGGCCAACCTCGTGCCGAGCCTGAACGCGCTGGACCAGCTACTCGCCGTGCCGACCCTCGGCGGCGGCCGGCGGGCCGGGCGCGCGGCCAAGGCGCGCGCCGTCGAGCTCTTGGAGGCCGTGGGCCTCGGCGCCCAGGCCAAGCTCATGCCGCACCAGCTCTCCGGCGGGCAGCGCCAGCGCGTCAACATCGCGCGCGCCTTGGTCTCCTCGCCCTCGGTGCTGCTCGTGGACGAGCCGACGAGCGCCTTGGACTCCCAGGCCGGCTCGGCCGTCATCGAGCTCATCGCGGAGCTCACGGCGAGCAACGGGACGAGCACCCTGCTCGTGACCCACGACCTCCAGCACGCCCACCGCTTCGACCGCCTCGTGACGCTCGTTGACGGAGCGATCGTGGAGCCGGAGCTCGCGGCGGCCTGAGCCAGCCGGGCGCGTCCGGTGCGCCCGGCCCGCCCGGTGCGCACCCGGCACGCCAACGCCGCCGGAACGCCGAAGGGGCGGGGCACGTGTGCCCCGCCCCTTCGGCGTTGTG
>JALAHE010000289.1 GCA_022712075.1 Galactobacter sp. | reverse complement strand
GTGGCGGCGTGGGCCGCCACCGCGCCCGGTGCGCTCAGAAGGCGAGCGTTCCGGAGGCCTTGCAGTAGAGGGACGAACCGCTGGTGATGGTCCGCTCCGACTGGGTCAGGGAAGCGAAGGACTTGAAGGTCCCGGTCAGGCTCTGGGCGCAGGTGATGGGGGTCGAGACGTAGTTGTCGCTGATCCCGCTCACCCGGTAGTCCAGGGCGCCCGTGTTCTTGACGGTGAAGAGCCAGGAGATGCTGGCGCCGTCGGCGACCGCACTGCCGCTGGGGAGCTCGCCGCCGAGGCCGCTGGGAATGGTGTTCCCGAGCCAGGCGCGCTTGCTCACCTCGATCTGCAGCGAGGAGTTCGTGAAGGTGCAGGTGACGCTCTTGCCGCGCGGCACCTTGACGGTGTTGCCGTTCAGCGTGCCGGCGACGTCACACACCAGGCTGGTCTGCTCCCACGCCTTGTTCGCGACGGCGGTGGGGCCACCGGTCTCGGTGAGCTCGTTGGCAACGCCCGGCTCCACGGCCTTGGCCGTGCCCTGCGTGAACGCCGTGCCGTTGGAGCGCAGGGTCCAGGCCGAGGCCAGCGTGGTGTCGCCCGGCGCACCCACCACGACCTTCTTCAGCGTGAGCTGCGTGGTGCAGACCAGCTTGTGGGTGATGGTGAAGGCGTTGCTCCCGGCCACGAGGGCGGAGGTGAGCGACGCCGGGTTCGTGCTCGAGCCCTTGGCCACCGACACCAGGCTGGTGGAGCAGGTGTAGCCGCTCTTGACCGTGCCGGGCACCGTGCGCACGGCGACGGTGACGTTATCGCCCTCCACGAGCTTGGTGGAACCGCCGGAGGTGGTGGTCGTGACGGAGTCGCCGTAGGCCGGAGCGTTGGTCCACGCCGTACCGGAGTTGACCTTGAGGCTCGGGGCGCCGTTCACCGGGGTGTTCAGCACCGCGGCCACCTCGGCGTCGGTCAAGGGGGAGTTGTTCTCGTCAACCCACGCGTGGTTGATCGTGAGCGAGGCTTCCTTGGGCTTGGCCTTGTTGTAGACCGTGCAGGTAATGGTGGAGGTCGTCGACGTCGGGATGGACCAGCTGTAGTCGCTCACCTTGGTCACCGCGACCGAAGCCCCGCCCGACGTCTTGCAGATGGCGGGCATACCGCCCTGCGCCACGATGTCGAAGTCGCTGCGCTGCTCCTCGGTGAAGGTCTGCGAGCCATTGGACGTGATGGCGAAGCTCGTGCCGCCCGTCACGTTGGTGGCCTGGTAGGCCCCCGCGCCCATCTTGAAGTTGAAGCCAACGCCGGCCGTGGAATTCGCCTCCGTGGTCGTCGTAGCGCCGTCGTTCATAACGCGCTTGACCACGTTGACCGTGCCCTGGCAGCTCTTCTCGGCGAGGTTCTTGAGCGTGGTCTTGAGCGCGGCGAGGTCGGAGGCCACGTAGTGCTGCCCGCTCGAGGCGATCGCCTTGAGGTTCGTGAGAGCTCCGGTGTTGGAGAAGGAGTCACCCGCACCGACAGCGATCACCGTGGCTCCGTCTGCCTTGACGGCGTTGGCGGACCAGATGGCGTGCTGCACCGTGCCGACGGTCGAGTTGTAGCCGCCCGTGTTCGGGTTGGTGGTGCCGTTCATGTTCGCGGTCGGCACGCCGTCCGTGACCACCACCACCGCATCCAGGCCGAGGCCCTTCATGCGCCACAGGCCTGCATCCCAGTTGGTGAAGGTGCCCATCTGCATGGCCGCGATCGCGGATTTGAGGGGCTGGGCGTCCGTGGCGGTGGCCGTCGACGTGAGCCCGGCCTCCGAGGCCGTGTGATTCGGCGAGGAGTCAGCGAAGTTGCGGATGAGGATCTGCGACGGGGTGCCGGTCAGGGCATCCACGAAGGCGTTGGCTGCGGCCTTCAGGTTGGCCACGCCGTTGGTGGCATCCGCGATCGACTTCGACTGGTCGATGAGCAGGCCGACCTTCAGGCCACACTGACCGATGAGCGCCGGGTTGGTGCGAACCACCGTGAAGACCGGCTGTTGACCGGTGCTCAGGCCGCTAGCAATCGCCGAGACCTGCTTCGTCTGGCCGGAGGTGGGCAGAGCCGTAGCGGTCAGCGTCAGGTACTGGATCGACGTGGTCGAGCTTCCGTTGTTGCCAGTGCCCACGGAGATGAGAGCCGAACCGGCGGGCCCGCCGTCGGTGAAGTTGATCCTGGCGCTCGAGTACCGCTTGAGATTGGGGTTGTCGATGGCCGGGACGTCGAGCGAGCACAGGCCGCTGGCCGCGGAGGTGCACGTGGACAGATCGGTCCAGGCCGAGGTGTTGCCCCAGGTGCCGTTCGAGCTCGTCCGGGTCTGGGTCTGCACTTGCAGCGTGAGGCTCGCACCGGCCACACCCGAGGCCTGGCCCGTGACGGGGCGGGCCGCACCCGTGTTCGTTCGATCCGCGACAACCGTTGCCTCAAGGGTTCCGGGCGCGGCCGCCGCCAGCAAGGAGACGCCGGTGTCGGACGAGCCGGACTCGAGCGACTGGGCGGCGGGCGCGGCTGCCGCGCTCTTGCCGGCGGCTTGGGTCGCCGCGCTCGACGACGCCGCGGCGGAGCTGGCCGGCGCGGCGGAGGAGCTGGCGGCAGCCGCCGTGGTCGGGGCAGAGCTGGCGGGGCTCGAAGCGGCCGCCTGCGTGCTCGGGGCCGCAGCGGCCGGGGCCTCGGAGGAAGCGGCGGCCGTGGCCGGATCGGCCTCGGCGGCGGGGGCCGCGGCGGCAGTGGAACTCGCCGCGACGGTGGCCGGAGCAGAGGAGTTTGCCTCGTCCGTGCCCGGCTCGGCGGCCGAGACGATCGGCGCCACCACGAGCGGCGCCACGATCAGGGCGGCGGCCGCGGCCCATGCCGTTCCTGGTCGCAAAGTTCTTCTGACGCGCACGAGGGGCTCCTTCGCAAATGACGCTGAGGAGCACCCTTCAGGGGTGAAGCATGGGAGCTCCTTCGATGACAGCGATAACGCTAGGAGCGGGTTTTATTGGCTTACTACGTAGTCAGCACGGGACTTTCTACTGAACTACGTAGCGGCATTCGGTAGGCATTTCATGAAAGATCATTCACAACAACGTTCGGAATCATGAGCTCCTCGAGCTCAAGGGTCCACCGCCGCGCATCCGCCGGATTCCAGCCAAGCGATACGAGGTGATCGGCCTTCACCTTCGCCGTCGCGCGGTGGGTCTCCACCGTGCGCTCGCTGATGCCAAGCCGGCCTGCCGTGGTGGCGATCTCCTCCCCCGCGAGACGGGCACGCTCGACGTCGATCTCTCTCGGCGTCAGGGCGGCAGGCTCCGCGATGGCACGCAGCGCCTCGAAGTTCCGGGCCGCCTCGGCGCGCCCGCGGCCCGCCTGCATCAGGAGGGCTGGGGTGTTCGGATGCACCCGCCCCGGATCGAGGATGAGCGCCACGTTGGCCAGCCAGATCACGAGCATGTCCTCGTGGACATCGGCCAGCGCCGCTGCGGCGGCCACGGGTTCCTCGACCTGCACGACGGCCCGCGCCCAGAGCACTGCGGCTCGGGTGCGCGCATCCTCGCCGTCGCTTGGCACGGCCGCAAGCGTCGAGATCGCCGCGAAGTCTCCCTTGAGCCCCCGCATCCAGGTTGCGAGCAGCTCGCGCTTGCCGCGGAACAGAGCGCCGTCGGTGTCCTCGCCCAAGGTTGCGTCGCTCGTCCAGGTGTCGGTCGCCAGCACGCGGGTCGCTCGCGCCACCGTCCCGTGATGCCAGGCGTAAGCGTGGTTGACGGCCCGCTCGAAGCGGGTTCCCAGTTCGCGATGCCAGCCGCGCGCCACGTCGTCCACGGCGAGCGCCAGCTCGTTCACGCCGGCCAGCGCCCCGAGCCACGGACGGACATCGGACACGAGGGTGTCGGTGACGCCCTCGAGCATGGCCCGGTAGCCGCCCACCCCGAGCGCCATGAGCATGCCCTGCCCCGCTACCACGCGGAAGAGCCGGCGCTCATATGCCTCGCGCACCACGTCCGCCTCGTCGCGCCCGCGCGGCTCGAGGGGCCGCAGGGCCAGGCGCACGAGGCGCCCGAGCGAGACCGCTTGGCGGCGCACATCGCCGCGTTCGCCTGCGCGCAAGCCGGCGCGCATGAGCTCGCGCAGCCGCGAGCCCGGGGCGAGGTCAAGCACGAGGTCGTCGTCGCGGTGCTGCGGGGCCCGGCCCAGCTGCTGCTTGGCGAGCTCGGCCACGCTGCGGTAGATCTCCCCACTTTCCAAGGTGGCACGCACCAGCATGGCGCGAGAGAGCGGGCCCGGCAGCGAGAGCGCGCGGCCCTGGCGCAGGCACGCGGTGGCCCCGCCGAGCAGGAAGTGGTGTTCCATGACGAGGGCGACCACGAGGTCCGCGCGCGGGTCCTCCGCCCACGCGTTGCGGAACTGAATCAGCCGCTGGGCGGGAGCCCTGCCGGCAACGGGGTCCATCGCCTCGTTGGCTCGGTCGAGCTTCAGGAGCTGGTCCAGCCACGCGCCGGCAGCCGACGCTGTGGCGCGATGCGCCTCCCCTTGGTCCTCCAGGTGGGCCTCCATGGCGGTGCGCATGAGCTCGCTCGCGGCGCGCACGCGCGGCCCTTCCTTCCCCCCGAGGGCCTCGGCGAGCCCCCGCGCGGCGAGACGGACCATCGCCTCCACGTCCGGCCCCCGCACCGGAACGGGCTCGACACAGTGCACGAGTCTGACGGCCAGCGCCCGCTCGCGCTCGTTCAGGGACTCGAGCAAGCGCAGCAAGGCCCGGTCCAGCGGCGAACCCGCCGATCGCTGGGCCGCGGTGCCGTTGAGGAGCCCCGCGCGGGCGGCCTCCTCGTCCTCGAAGGCGCCGAGCGCCAGCTCGGCCACATCGAGCCGGTAGCCGCAGGAGGAAAGGAAGGCGGCAAGGGACAGGACCGGCACCCCGTGTGTCACGGGGCCAGGGGCGAGGCTGAGCACGTCGCCCACCCGGACCACCGGTGCTGGAAGCTCGTGCAGCGCCGACTCCTCCCCCGCCCCCCAATCCTCGGGAAGCTCGTCCTCGCCGCCCACGATCGCCACGACCTGTGAGCCGCCGGCGCGCGCCGCCGCCACGAGCCAGCCGCGCACGGCGGCCCGCAGGGCGCGGGGGCGGCGCGTGAAGTAGGTGACGAAGCCGTGCTGGGACAGCAGCTGCGCGTGGAGGGAGATGATGCGGGTGCCCGCTCCCCCGCTGCTCTGGGCGGTCAGCAGGCGCGCGAGGTCGGCCTCGGGCCCCGCGATGCCGAGCACCGCCTCGGCGGCGGAATGATCGAGATCGACGACGACCCCACGTGAGGCGAGGCGCGTGAGCCAGTGGCGTTCGAGCACCCCGAGCGGGTCTACCCCCCACCAGCCGGCGCTCAGCAGCGGCGCGGGCAGGCGCACGCCGGCGGTCCAGCCGGCGAGAAGCCCCGTCTCCCTCACGCGCGACCTCCGGCCAGGCTCATGCCCAGGGCCGCCGCGAGTTCCTGCCGCGAGGCGATGTCGAGCTTCTTGTACGCGTTGGCGGCGTGCTTCTCCACCGTGCGCGGCGAGATGCCCAGGCGTTGCGCCGTTTCGGCCGCCGTGTAGCCGTGCGCGAGCTCCACACACACCTCTTTCTCTCTGCGGCTCAGGATCACCGCTGACGGGCTGGCCTCCTCGGGAAGTGACAGCCAACTGTCAAGGCCGTACACGCCGCCGAGCCGGACGAGGCTTGCGCGCGCGGCGGAGCGCCCGGCCTGCCCGGGCGACGCCGAAGCCCACAGCGCAAGCTGCACCCTGGCCAACGTGGATCCGGCGGACGTCGCCGCCTTCTCCTCCTCGTCAGATCCTCGCACGACGGCGCCGCGCTGAAGCAGTTCGGCGCGCGAACGCCACACGCCCAGCAGGCGTGCAAGCCCCGGCTCCTCGGGGCGTCGCACGCGGGCCAGGGTTGCCGGCGTGGTGAGTTCAGCGTCGTCGGCTACCACGCGGGCGAAGGCCGTGAGCCAGGCCAGGCCGTGAATGCTGTCGGCAAACGCCGAGCGGGCGAGGCGGCCGTTCCCGCGATCGACGCCCATGGTCACGGCGACAATGGGCCAGCTTCCAGCGTCGTGCCGCAGCCAGGTGTTGGCTCGCGTGGGGAACGGTTCGGGGCGCATGCCCACTCGGTTCCATTCGCCCAGCACGAGACACGTCAGGGCGTGAAGATCGCCGAGCAGGGCCTCCCAGAGCGGCGAGACGGCCTCCAACGGCGTGTAGCTCGAAGGCGGCGCACCGAACATGAGGCGGTAGGCGCCCACGGTGTCGTCGGCCAACGCCGCATACCAGGCCCCGAGGGCGCGACGCAGCGGCGCGAGCCCCACCGCGTTCGGTTCCGTGCCTGGCCCGGCCCCGACGTCCACGAGTTGCGCGGCGGCGGCCAGGTCGCCCTCACGCGCCAGCGAGATCGCCCGCAGGATCTCCGGCACATGTTCAAGCGCCTTGAGTCGATCGAGCGCTGGGCGGTTCAGGCCGGCGAGGGCCAGGGCGAGCGCCCTCTGGTGATCGTTTTCGGAGAGGGAGGTGCCCTCCGCCAGGAGCGCCTCGAGCTCGGCACGCCCCGAGGCGACGTCACCGAGCAGTGCCATGGCCTCGAGCCGCAGGAGCCTCGCCTCCCGCGAGGCTTCCCCCTCGAGCCGGCGCCGCGCGCCGTCCGGCATGAACATCTCGAGCCAGCGCCGCGCCGACGTCACCGCTGCCTCCGGATGCTGCACTGTCGACAGCGCCGTCTCGTGATCCAGCGCCACGAGGCGGCGGAGGATCGGCACCGCCACCAAAACCCGCGGGCTGTAGTCGGCCTCGATGGCCTCCCCGCGCTCGAGCAACAGGCGAACATCTGCCGGCGTCTCGCGCCCCACGGCGAGGCGCTCCATGGCGGCACGGGCCTCCGGCCCAACGCCCAGACCCTCGCCGAGCAGGCCAGCCGCGCGTTGGAAGACGTTCCACTCGTACGTCGCGAGCTCTCCGCGGCCTGCCATCTTCGCCTCGGCGGGGACGTGGGCCGAGGCCTTGGCCCACTTGTGGATCCACCCGGGGCGACCTGCCGTCAGTTCGTACACCACGTCAACCATGCCGGGGGTCGGTTCGTGCCCCCAGGTCTCCGCGAGGATCTCCCGGGCCGCCTGCGTGCTCACGGTGCTGACCTTGAGGTGCCCGGCCCCCGCCGCGAGGAGCGCGGCGACCCGCGCTTCGGCGAGTCCGGTGCCGACGGTCATGACCCAGCGGGTGCCGTGTTCCTTGGAAAGCCGCTCAATGAGACCCCAGGCCTCGTCGTCGAGCAGGTGAAGATCGTCCACCACGGCGAAGGTGGGCTGCTGGCCGGAACCGGAGGCGCGGGCCACCGCCACGCGCGTCGCGATCCAGAGCCGCAGGTCATCGATGTCCGGCCCCTGGGCACCCTGAATGATCAGCCCATGACGGCCGCCTTCTGCGACTTCGGCTGAAACCGCGGCAAACGCGGTGCTGGAGCGGCCACTGCCGCTCGGTCCCTCGACAACCACCACGCTGTGCCGCCGCCAGAGATGGCGCACTTCGTGGGCGCGAGGAGCTGTCTCCACCAAGGGGGGTCCTCATTCAGGGCATGGGGCGATGTTCCTCTTGTCGGGATTGGATCACGCTCACGCCGTCAGGAAAAAGAGGGTGGTTCCTCGGAAAGACACTTCACAGGATCGCGCGTTTGGCCCGCGTCGCCTCCGCCCGCGCGCCGGCCGACTCATCCTCCGGATAGCCGACGCCCGTCAGCACCAGCGCGTGTCCGGCCACCATCTTGGTCTTGGCGTCACGGGTCCGCTCACCCAGGCGCCTGCCCACCCAACCAGAGTCTTCGCGCCCCTCCCCCACCGCCACGAGGGCGCCCACGATGGTGCGCACCATGTGGTGACAGAACGCGTCGGCCCGCAGGTGCACCCGCACCAGGCCGTCGGCGCCTCGCACCACCTCGCCGCCCTGCAGCTCGCGCACCGTCGTGGCCTCCTCCCGCGGCTTGCAGAAGGACAGGAAGTCGTGAAGCCCCAGCAGCGAGTCGAGTTCCGCCTGCATGGCGTCGACGTCGAGCTCGTGCGCGTGGAACAGCGTGTCGCCGCGGCGCAGGGGATCCCAGCGCGCCGGGGAGTCGGCGATCGTGTAGGTGTACGAGCGCCACAGTGCCGAGAAGCGGGCATCGAAGCCGGCGGGAACGGGGCGGGCGGAGTGGACGAGCACCGCGCGCCCCGTAGAGCGGGCCAGGACGGCGTTAAGCCTGCGCACAAGCGTCACCTCGACTGGCTCGGCGCCGTCGCGCACCCCCACCTTGGCCTGGGCGGCCTCATCCAGATCGACGTGCAGCACCTGGCCCGAGGCGTGGACGCCGGTGTCGGTGCGCCCGGCCACCACCACGCGCAGCTCCTGCCGGCTGACCACGGCCAGCGCCGACTCGATCGCCTCTTGCACGGAGGGCAGGCCGGGCTGGCGCGCCCACCCGTTGAAGGGACCCCCGTCGTAGGCCAGGGTCAGGGCAAAGCGTTGGGGGGAAGGCACCGGCTCAGACACCCCCTCATCTTAAGGCGCTCCTGCCCGACGCCGCGGGGCCGGGTCCCAGCCCCGCCGCGGCCGGGCGGGCACCGCCCCGGCCTGCCACCCGCCGTCGGGCACCTGGGGCCAGGCAGCAGGGCCGAACACACAAAAAAGGGCCGCCCCTCACCCGATCCGAAGATCCGGTGAGGGGCGACCCTCAGGCAAGGTGGCCGGCGGGCTCGCGCCCGCCGATCATCACTCGCCCTGCTGCTGAGCGGCCTCGCCACCCGCCGGCGCGAAGCCGGCGGCCTTGGCGTCCTCGGCGGTGGCGAACCACACCTCGGCGACCGTCTGGTCGTACCAGCGCGAACCCGGCACGTGGTACTTCATGGAATCGGCGTTGCCCTTGATGTCGGCGCCCTCGGGGGCGGCGGCATCGGCGTTCGCGGCGATGGCGCCGGCGAACTTGGCGGCGGTGGCCTCGGCCTTGGCGGAATCGAAGTCGGCGGCCGGGGCCTCGACAACGGTCTCCTCGACCTTGGTCTCCTCGGCCGGGGCGGCCTTCTCGG
>JALAHE010000288.1 GCA_022712075.1 Galactobacter sp. | reverse complement strand
GTCCGGGCGGGTTCTTGAAGGAGACGGGGTGGATCAGGCGGCGACGCCGAGGTCCACGTCCTTGCGCTCCTTGACGATGCTCACGGCGATCAGAGAGATGACCGTGATGCCGGCCAGGTAGATGCCGATGTGCCAGGACTGGCCCGTCGACTTCAGGATGGCTTCGGAGATCATCGGGGCAAACGCGCCACCCAGGATGGTGCCGAGGGCGTAGCCGATCGAGACGCCCGAGTAGCGGATGTGCGGCGGGAACATCTCGGCGTACAGAGCGGCCTGCGGGCCGTAGGACAGGCCAAGGCCGATCGTCAGGACAAAGGCGGCGATGAAGTAAAGGCCGAGGTCCTTGGAGTCGATGAGGAACCACATGGGGATGGCCCACAGCAGGATGATCGTGTAGCCCACCTGGAAGGTGCGCTTGCGGCCCCACTTATCGCCGAGGTAGCCGCCCACCAGGGTGAAGATGAGCCAGCCGAAGGAGGCGAGCGCGGTGGTCAGCAGCACCGAGGGCATGGGCAGGCCAAGCGTCTTGGACAGGTAGCTGATGAAGAACGCGATGACGAGGTAGCCGGCGGCGTTGTTCGAGATGAAGATCAGCGCGGCGAGCACCACCTCCTTGGTGTTCTTCTTGAACAGCTGGCCAAGCGGGGCGGAGGACTCGGCCTTGCGGGCCTGGAGCTCGGCGAAGATCGGTGACTCCTCGACGGCGCGGCGGATGATCCAGCCGACGAACACGAGGGCGATCGAGAAGAGGAACGGCAGGCGCCAGCCCCACTCGAGGAAGGCCTGCTGGCCGATGATCTGCTGGATGATCCACAGCACGGCCGTGGCGAGGATCATGCCGATCGGGACACCGATCTGCGGGAAGGCGCCGAACCAGGAGCGCTTGCCCTTGGGGGCGTGTTCCACGGCCATCAGGGCGGCGCCGCCCCACTCCCCACCGGCGGAGAAGCCCTGCAGCACGCGCAGCAGCATGAGCATGATCGGCGCGGCGATGCCGATCTGGGCGTAGGTCGGCAGCACGCCGATGAGGGCCGTCGAGGCGCCCATGAGGATGAGCGTCAGCACGAGCATCTTCTTGCGCCCCAGGCGGTCGCCCAGGTGGCCGGCCACGATGGCGCCGAGCGGGCGGAAGAGGAAGGAGATGCCGATGGTGGCGAACGAGATGATCGTTGCCAGACCCGGGTTCTCCTTGGCCACGGGGGCGAAGAAGAGGGGGCCGAGCACGAGGCCGGCGGCCTGCGCGTAGATGAAGAAGTCGTACCACTCGATGGAGGTACCGACCAGCGTGCCGGCGAGGACCTTGCGCTGTTCGCGGCGGCGCTCGGCGCTCACCGGGGGTGCGGTGGTGGTGCTGCTCATGGATGTGTCCCTTGTTCGGGGCACCGGAGGGTGCGGGTGTCATGGTGCGCTGTTCCCATACCGAACGCTCGGTCGGGAACTGCGACCGGAATAGCATGCCACAAACTCGCGTGATGCACATCACGCGCAGCGAAAATTGTGCAGGCTGGCGCCGAGGGCGCCCTCGATGGCCCCGGCGCGGGGTCCCGGCGGCCCTGCGAGCGCTGAGACCCTTGCAGTCGCTGGGACCCCGGCCGGTGTGCCCGCCGTGGGTCGCTCAGGCGTCCTGCAGCGATCCCCGCGGAACGCGCAGCAGGAGCAGCGCCGCCACGAGCGAGGTGCCGGCGCAGATCGACCACACCGTGAGGTAGCCCGAGAGCGGGGCTGAGCCGTCGGTGCCTGCGCCGCCGTGCGCCAGCGCCAGGCCGAAGACGGCGGAGGCAAACGCGCCGCCCAGGGTCTTGATGGCGTTCGTGGCACCCGTGGCCATGCCCGTGCGCTCCGGCGGAGCGGCAGCGGCGGCCGCGGGCGGAAGGGCCGCCACCAGCAGTCCGGAGCCCACGCCGGCGATCACCATGTTGGCGATGACACCGGCGAGCGAGGCGTGATTGGGCAGGAACAACGCGTAGCCGAGCGCCGTGAGCAGGGCTCCGGCGATGAGCGCGTCACGCAGGGCCACGCGCTTCGTGAGCGGGCCGAGGGCCAGCGCGCCGATCGCGAGCGAGAGAACGTACGCGCCGATGACGTAGGAGGCCTGGCCCGAGCTGAGGCCCAGGCCGTGGCCGGACACCGAGGGATCGGTCCTCGCGAAGGTCGAGAGCGGCGCCTGCGCGCCAAGCACCGAGGCGCCGAAGAGGAAGGCCGTGAGCTGCACGGGGCCCTGGCGCCGGGTGCCGAGCACCCGCAGGTCGAGGGTGGGGTTCGTGTGGCGCAGCTCCTGCCGGGCAAAGAGGTAGCCGAGCACGAGGGCCACGGCCACAAACGCGAGGACGGGCCAGCCAAGCCCCTGCACGCGCAGGAGCGAGAGGGCGCCCATGAGCGCGGCGATCGTGAGGGCGAGCAGGCTCGCGCCGGCCACGTCTCCGCGGCGGCGCTCGCGCTCGGCGGCGCCCTCCCCCGCAGCGGCGGCCGCCGGCGCCGGGTCCTTGACCCAGAGCAAAATCACGCCGACGCACAGCGTCGTGACGATGGCCGGGATCGCCAGCGTTAGGCGCAGGTTCCCCGTCAAGGTGATGAGATGACCGCCCGCCAGCGCGCCCACGATCACGCCGAGCTCCAGCGCCCCGACGAGCAGGCCGGCGGCGCGGCGCGTCACGGCACCCGGCGCCCCATGCGCCCTGGCGCGAGTGTGGATCAGCGCGATCTCCGCCGGGAGCCAGACGGCGTACAGGCCCTGCAGGGCCCAGGCAACAAAGAACAGGGCGGGGGCCCGCGGTCGCGAGCAGCGCCCACGAGGCGGCCGCCGTGACGACGGAGGAGATGATGAGCACCCTGCGGTGGCCCACGCGATCGCCGGCCGCCGCGAGCAGCGGGACGGTGAGAGCGGAGACCGCAAGCTGCACGGCCTCGAGCCAGGTGACGTCGGCGTCGGTGATGCCGAGGGCGCGGGCGATGTCGGTGAGCAGCGGCGTGTAGTAGCCCTGCAGCACGCCGGAGGTCAGCTCGACCAGCACGAGCGCGCCCACGACGGCAGAGACCACTGAGTACGGGACGGCGTTGCCGGCGCGCGGGGACGAGGCCTGGGAGCGAATCACCGCTGAAATCTACCTTGACGGGGTGAAAGAAACAGCCCTTCTCACCAAAGAAGAGGCGTTTGTTGCCGCCCGCGGCCAGCCGCACGGAGGGCCGCGCGCACAGCCACGATCACAGGCGGGAGAAGAGCTCCCGGTAGAAGTGCACCCCGCGGCCCAGGGCGTCCACGCGCACCGACTCGTCCACGCCGTGGATCCGCCCGCGCTCCCCCGCGTCCATCTCCAGCGGGGCGAGCCGGTAGACGTTCTCGCTCACGGAGTGGAAGCGGCGAGCGTCGGTCGCGGCAAGCGTGACGTAGGGGGCAAGATCGGCGTGCGGGTGGGACACCGCCAAGGCCTCGCGCAGCAGGGCCAGCGGGGCTGCCGCCGGATCGCTCACGGGCGAGGGTTCGTTCGACTCGAGGATCTCCAGCTCCACGTGCTTGTCGCGGATCACGCGGCGCAGGCGCGCCACGGCGCCGTCGACCGAGTCCCACGGGGCCAGGCGCAGGTTGAGCACGGCGCTCGCGCGCGCCGCCAGGACATTGTTCGCCTCGGAGCCCTCCAAGCGCGTCACGGCCACCGTGGTGCGCACCAGCGCGGCGGGCTCGCCGCCCAGCCGGGCCAGGAGCGCGGCGCCGAGCGGGCCGGCCGCCGCGACGCCCCTCAGGACCGGCGCCATGATGCCGCCGGCCCGCGAGCCCAGCTGGGCCAGGAGCCCGGCGGTCACGGGCGTGAGGCGGGCGGGGAACGGGCGGCGGCGCAGGCGGGCCAGCGCCGCCGTGAGCCGGTCGACGGCGCCGACGCGCGGCGGCGCGGAGGCGTGGCCGCCGTCCGAGCGCACGGTGAGGCGCAGGCTCAGCAGGCCCTTCTCCCCCAGCCCCACCATGGCCTGCGGGCGTTTCACCCCAGGGAAGGCTTCCTCGGCCACGGCGCCTCCCTCGTCCAGGACAAACTCGGGGCGCACCCCGCGTTCGGCCAGGCGCTGCGCCATGGCGATCGCACTGGAACCGGCCACCTCCTCGTTGTCCCCCAGGCAGAAGTAGACGTCGGGGCCCGGCACGTAGCCAGCCTCGAGCAGCGTCTCGGCGGCGAGCAGGGTGCAGACGAGGTCGCCCTTGTCGTCCAGGGCGCCGCGGCCGTGCACTCGGCCCTCGGCGATCTCGCCCGAGAACGGATCGCGGCTCCACCCGTCCCCCGGCAACGCCGGCACCACGTCCTGATGCGCCATGAACACCACCGCGCGGCCGGGCTCGGTGCCCGGCCAGCGCCAGAACTGCCCGTGCGCGCCGATCGTCTCCCGCTCGCACGCGGCGGCGAGCAGCGGGAACTCGGCGACCAGGGCCTCGACGTGGGCGTCGAAGGCGGCGGCGTCATACGGCTCGCCCTCGGGGCGGGACACGGTGGGGATCCGGATCAATCCGGAGAGGCTCTGCGCGGCGCGGGGGGCAAGCGTCTCGGGGGTCGGCATGAGCGACAGTCTAGGCGGGAGGCACTCACGGCCCGCCCAACAAAACAAGGGGCACGACGGCGCCCACGCGCCGTCGTGCCCCTTGTCCCGTTGGGTGCTGTGCCCGGATCAGGCCGGGAGCTCGACCACCTGGCCGGCAAAGGTGAAGCCGCCGCCAAAGCCGAAAAGCAGGGCGCGGCCTCCGCGCGGCAGCTCGCCGGCGTGCCAGGCCTTGGACAGGGCCAGCGGCACGGAGGCCGCCGAGGTGTTGCCCGAGTACTCGACGTCGTGCAGCACGATGTGGCGCTCGGCGGCGCCGAGGCCCTTGGCCAGGGGCTCGATGATGCGCAGGTTCGCCTGGTGGAAGGCCAGGACGTCGATGTCGTCCATCGTGACGCCGGCCTTGGCCATGACGGCCTGGGCCTCCTTGACCGAGGCGGTCAGCGCCCAGCGCATGACGTTGCGGCCGTTCTGCGAGAAAACGGGCGGGTTGCCCTCCACGACGACGGCGTCGGCCATCTCCGGGACGGAGCCCCAGTGCACGGGCGAGACCTTGGGCTCGGCGCTCGCGCCGAGGACCACGGCGCCGGCGCCGTCTGCCGTGAGCACGCACGTGGCGCGGTCGGTCCAATCGGTGACGCGGGAGAGCGTCTCCGAGCCGATAACGAGGGCCGTCTCGGCCACGCCGGCGCGGATCGACTGATCGGCCAGCGCCACGGCGTACTCGAAGCCGGAGCAGGCGGTGTTGATATCCAGGACGGCGGGGCGCGTGAAGCCCAGCTCGGCGCTCACGCGCGCTGCGCCGTTGGGGCTGCGCGTGTCCGAGGTCGTGCTGGCCACGATGACGAGGTCGACGTCGCTGACGCCCGCATCCTCGAGTGCCATCTTGGCGGCGGCGACGGCCATGGTGGTGGTGTCGTCGGCGTCGGTGGCGATGCGGCGCTCGATGATGCCGGTGCGCGTACGTATCCACTCATCGTTGGTGTCCACGAGCTTCTCGATGTCGTGGTTCGTCATGACGTGGCTCGGCTGGAAGTGGCCGAGGCCCAGAAGGGCCGAACCACGAGGAGTGGGGATGGTCATGGCAGTACGGTAGCAAGCCGAAGGCTACGAGACGGTGTGCATGTCCGCCACGGCATGTACTTGACTCCCCCGCTGGCGCCGCGCGGAGGCCCAAGCGAAGAGCGCCCCGGCCAGGAGGAGCGCCACCCCGGAGCCGAAGGTGACCCAGAGCGCCAGGCCGTGGCCGCCGCTGAGGGCGAGCTCCCCGCCGAGCCAATTGCCGAGCGACGTGCCCAGGGTGATGCCAGCGCTGAGCAGCGTCATGACGAGGCCGAGGCGGTGCGCCGGGGTACGGGTGCCCGCCGCCGAGAAGACCGTCACGAGGACCGGGCCGATGGGCGCGCCCACGAGCAGCAGCGCCACGGCGAGGTGCCACGGCTCGGTGGCGAGCCACAGCAGCGCGAGGGCGGGCAGGAGCGCGGCGGCACACACGAGCCAGCGGGCCTGGATGCTCCAGCGCGCCGGCCAGCGGGACACACTCAGCGCCGCGAGGCCCGAGGTCAGGCCCAGCGTGGAGTAGATGAGGCCGCCTGTGCCGGGGTGACCCGTCTCGTCGGCGAGGGCAGTGGACACCGTGGCGAGCGAGCCGAACACGGAGCCGATGCTGAGCATGCCAAGCAGGAGAAGTCCCAGGAGCTCCCACGGGACGGACTGCGGGGACGCGGGAGACGCGGGGGTGTCAGCACCCATCGAGGCCGCGGCGCCGACGTCCGAACCTGCCGGCCCGGGGTCGGCGGCGTCCGGCGCAGCGGTGCCAGCTTGCGCCTGGGCAGGAACCGTTGCCACGGAAGCCCTGACGCCGAAGGCGGAGGTGGGGTGCAGGGCAAACCACGGGATGAACACCGCCGTGAGGGCCAGTGCCACGAGCAGCGGGACGGTCCCGCCCCAGAGAGCGGCGATGACGCCGACCGCGGCGGGGCCGAGGACGAAACTCAGCTCATCGACGGTCGACTCATAACCCTGGGCCGCCTCGAGGGAGCGGGCATCCTCGGGGCGCCCGGCCCAGCGCCGGATCCAGCGCACGCGGGTCATGGGGCCCGCCTGCGGGACCACCACTCCTGCACCGGCGGCGGCCAGCGCGAGGGCCGGGGTGACGCCGTCGCTTGCCCCGGGGGCAGCGAGCAGGAAGGCAATGAGCGCCGCCACGTACAGGGCGGCCGAGACGAGCAGGGTTGGGCGTTGGCCAAAGCGATCCGAGGCGAGGCCGCTCAGCGGGGCTCCGACGGCCACGCCGATGCCGGCGATCGCGGCGACGGCGCCGCCGGCCGCCACGTTGCCCGAGACCCCGACGACGGCCGTGAGGGCACCGATGACCAGCATCGAGAGCGGGAGCCGCGCGAGGGCTGAAACGAGGAAATAGCTCGGCCCGGCGGCCTTGAGCAGGGAAGAAAGACCCGCGGGGGCGGGCGAGGACTGGGCCACGAAAGGACCTCCGAGATTCCCCGGGCACAGGAATGCCCGGCGTGCGACGTCCCTGCCTCCCGTCGCACCGGACCCTAGGATGACCGGCTTAGTCTACCCGGGGCCGCCGCGTTCCGCCCGGGACGGATTCCCCGACGGCCGCGGGACCACCGCGCCGATCCCGCCCGGGCACCGCCGCGTGGCTCAGGACGCCTCGGGACCCTCGCCCCGCTCGGCCCCCTGCGCCCCCGCGCCGGAGACGCCCACGAGCCGCAGGGACGAGCCGTGGCGCGTCTTGTCGACGC
>JALAHE010000287.1 GCA_022712075.1 Galactobacter sp. | reverse complement strand
CTACGGCCCCGCGCTGGGCACGGAGACCGTCATCTCGCTCGGCAAGGGCGTCCGCCTGCTCGCGACGATCCAGGCGGTCTCGGAGCCGGATGAGAAGGGCATGCGCACCGTCATCTGCACGCTCAACGGCCAGGGCCGCACCATCCAGGTGCGCGACCGCTCGGTGGAGTCCACCGTGAAGAGCGCCGAAAAGGCAGATCCGAGCAACTCCGGCCACGTGCCCGCGCCGTTCGCCGGTGCCGTGACCGTCACGGTCGCGGTGGGTGACACGGTCGAGCCGGGCGGCACCGTCGCCACGATCGAGGCCATGAAGATGGAGGCAGCGATCACCTCGCCCACGGGTGGCGTGGTCAAGCGCCTGGCCCTGGCCGGCACGGCCCAGGTCCAGGGCGGTGACCTGATCATCGAGCTGGGCTAGGCCCCGCTCGCCCCTCTGCACGACGCCGGGCGGTTCCGTTTCGACGGGGCCGCCCGGCGTCGTCGTGCTCGGGATGGGTGTGCCGGCCCTTCGGGCCGGTTCCGGGCCAGCGCGCCCAGGCGCGCCCGGCCGCGCGGCATGGTTGGATGGGCACATGCACTACGACCTGATCATCATCGGTTCTGGTTCCGGCAACACCTTGGTCACGCCCTTCTGGGACGGGAAGAAGGTGGCCATCGTCGAGGGCGGCGTCTTCGGCGGCACGTGCCTGAATCGGGGGTGCATCCCCACCAAGATGTTCGTCTATCCGGCCTCGCTCGCGGCCGCGCCGGCCGAGGCGGCCCGGCTCGGCGTCTCCCTGCGCCTCGAGGGCGTCGACTGGCCCGCGATTCGGGACCGCATCTTCGGGCGCATCGATCCCATCTCCGCCGGCGGGCGCCGCTACCGCGCCGAGGAGCTGGAGAACGTCACCCTCTACGAGGAGGACGCGCGCTTCGTCTCGGCGCACGAGCTCGCGCTCGACTCTGGCGAGCGCATCAGCGCCGACCGGATCGTCATCGCAGCGGGCTCGCGGGCCGTGCTTCCGGACGTTCCTGGCATTGACCTGCCCGGCGTGCACACCTCGGACAGCATCATGCGCATCGAGCGCCTCCCCAAGCGGCTCGTCGTGGTGGGCGGTGGCGTCGTCGCCGCCGAGTTCGCCGCGCTCTTCTCCGGCCTCGGCACCGAGGTCATCCAGGTCATCCGTGGCCGCCACCTGCTGCGCCACTTCGACGAGACCGTGTCCGAGCGCTTCACTGAGGCCGCCTCACAGCGCTGGGAGCTGCACCGCGACTGGGAGCTGGCGAGCATCGGTGCCGGCTCCGATACCGACGTGGAGGTGCGCTTCTCCCGCCGCGATGAGACGCTCGCGCTGGGCGTCGACGCCGTGCTGCTGGCCACGGGCCGCGTGCCCAACTCCGATCGGGTGGACGCCGCGGCCGCGGGCTTCGACGTGCTGCCGGATGGCCGCGTGGCAGTGGACGGCTACCAGCGCGTGCTCTCCGGCGGCGAGCCCGTCGAGGGGGTCTTTGCCCTGGGCGACGTCTCGAACTCGTACCAGCTCAAGCACGTCGCCAACCGTGAGGCCCGCGTCGTCACGCACAACCTGGAGCATCCGGCCCGTCTGCGCGCCACCGACTACCGCGCCGTGCCCGAAGCCGTCTTCGCGCGCCCGCAGGTGGCCTCGGTGGGGCTGCGCGAGGAGGAAGCCCGCGAGCTCGTGGGCGCTGACCTCGCCGTCGCCGTCCAGGACTACGGGAGCACGGCCTATGGCTGGGCCATGGAGGACGCGGAGGGCTTCGCCAAGGTGCTCGCCAGGCGGTCGACCGGCGAGATCCTCGGCGCCCACGTCATGGGTCACGAGGCCTCGATCCTGATCCAGCCCATCGTCCAGGCCATGGTGACGGGCACCGATGCCTACACGCTCGCGCGCGGCCCGTACTGGCCGCACCCGGCGCTCACCGAGGTGATCGAGAATGCCTTGCTCTCCCTCGGGCTTGATCACCCGGACGACGCCCCGCTGTAGAGCGCGGCAGCGGCCGTAGCCTACGACGACGCCCCGGAACCTTTCGCTGCGAAAGGTTCCGGGGCGTCGTCGTGCAGTGAAGCGGGCCTCAGTCGGCGTAGAGGGCGTCGACTTCGCTTGCGAAGTCCTTCATGACCACGGCGCGCTTGATCTTGAGGGAGGGGGTCAGGTGGCCCGACTCCTCCGTGAAGTCGGTCGGCACCACGCGGAACTTCTTGATGGCCTCTGCGTGCGAAACGCTCGTGTTTGCCTTGTCCACCACGCCCTGCAGCTCGGCCAGCAGCTCGGGGTCGTCCTTGAGCTGCTCCGGCGTGAGACCGGCGTCCTTGTGGTGGCGGGAGAGCCAGCCGGGGAGCGCCTCCTCGTCGATCGTGATGAGGGCTCCGATGAACTTCTGCCCCTCGCCGACCACGACGCACTGCGAGACGATCGCCGAGGAACGGATCTGGTCCTCGAGCTGGGCCGGCGCGACGTTCTTGCCGCCGGCGGTCACGATGATCTCCTTCTTGCGGCCGGTGATCTTGAGGAAGCCGTCCTCGTCCAGCGAGCCGAGGTCGCCCGTGCGGAACCAGCCGTCCTCCGTGAACGCCTCGGCGTCCAGGTCCGGGCGTCCGAGGTAGCCCTTGAAGACGCACACGCCCTTGACGAGGACCTCGCCGTCGTCGGCGATGCGCACGCCGTCGCCCGGGAGCGGGCGGCCCACCGTGCCGATCTTGATGCGCTCGGGAGTGTTGACGCCCACCGGGGCCGTGGTCTCGGTGAGGCCGTAGCCCTCCAGGACGGTCACGCCGATGCCGTTGAAGAAGTGCCCGAGCCGCTCGCCGAGCGGGCCGCCGCCTGACACGGCGTGGGTGACCCGACCGCCCATGGCGTCGCGCAGCTTGCCGTAGACGAGCTTGTCGAAGAGCAGGTGCTTGAGCTTGAGGCCGAGCGGGACCTTGCCGGCCTCCAGCGTGGCACGGGAGTACTGCTCGGCCGTCGCGGCGGCGGCGGCGAAGATCTTGCCCTTGCCGCCGTCCTCGGCCTTGAGCTTGGCGCCGTTGTAGACCTTCTCGAAGACGCGCGGCACCACGAGCAGGAAGGTGGGGCGGAACGAGGCGAGGTCGGGCAGCAGGCTCTTCAGGTCGGGGGAGTGGCCGACCGTGGCGCCCGCCGCGACGGCCAGGATCGCGATGTAGCGACCGAAGACGTGGGCGAGCGGGAGGAACATGAGGGTGGAGGACCCCGGGTGCACGATGTCGCCGAGGGAGGAGAGCGCGTTGTCGGAGAGGTCGACGAAGTTGGCGTGCGTGAGCTCGCAGCCCTTGGGACGGCCGGTGGTGCCCGAGGTGTAAATGATCGTCGCGACGTCGTCCTTCTTGCGCGTGGCGGTGCGGGCCGCCAGCTCCTCGTCGCTCACGCCCGTGCCGGCGGCGCGCAGCTCGACCAGGCCGCCGCCCTCGATCTGCAGGACGTCGGCGAGCACCTCGAGCTCCTCGTCGCGCGCAGCGCGGCGCACCACGTTCTCGTGGCCGCCGTTCTCCACGAGGGCGAGGTGGGTGCCGGAATCGTGGAGGATCCAGGCGACCTGGCTGGGGGAGGAGGTCTCGTAGATCGGCACCGAGATGGCGCCGGCGTACGCGATGGCGAAGTCAAGCAGCGTCCACTCGTAGCGCGTGCGGGACATGATGGCCACGCGGTCCCCGGAGCCGATGCCTCGCGCCATGAGGCCCTTGGCGATGGCCTGCGCGTCGGAGGCGAAGGCGGCCGCCGTGATGGGGTTCCAGTTCCCGTCGGCCCCGCGGACCTTGAACAGCTCGCGCTGGGAATGCACCCCGAGGTGCCGATCCAGCAGCGACGGGATGGTCACGGTGGCATCGTTGAGGACATTCGGGGGGATGACAATCTCTCGCACCGGGGCTCCTTGGTTGCTGGCGGGGTGTTGCCTGGTTCGACGACGGGAGTGCCGTGCGTCACATCTCTACGCCAGAGTAACACTCGGTGTCATCTGGGTGGGACTCAGTTCCACGGGCGGCGCGCCGCACGGTGGTGTGCCTAGAGCCGGGCCCCGTCGTCGCCGTCGTCCGTGCGGTCAGCCGGAAGCCTCCAGAAGAGGTATCCCCACGCCCCGAGGGCGCCGATGAGCAGGACGGGCCACAGCAGGGGCGGCGTGGAGCCGGCCCAGAAGACGGTCATGGCGATCATCAGCAGGGGCAGGCCGATCGCGGCGATCCAGGCAACGACGCGGTCCGGTCGGCCGGCGAGGATCGGTTCCGGTTCCGGCGGCTCGAAGCCGCCGTCGTCTGCGTCCTCGGCGAGGCTCCAATCGCGCGGGCCGGGCCCGGCCGGCGCTGCCTCGCCCCGCGAGGGCCCGAACAAGGCCGGATCCACCTGGAAGTCGAAGCCCGCGACGGCGCGCGGGCCGTCGCCAGGGGCGGGGGGTGTCTCGCCGGCG
>JALAHE010000286.1 GCA_022712075.1 Galactobacter sp. | reverse complement strand
GGCGAATCCGGCGTCCGGCATGGGGACGGTTCCTTCCGAAGGTGCTGGCGCGGGCCCTCGAGGGGTGGGAGGGCCCGGACAAGCCTAGCGCCGTCGTCGCCCGTAGACTTTCGTGGGTGTCTGCCCTGCCCCCATCCTCGCCCGCACGCCCCGAGCCGAGCAGCCCGTTTTCCGGCGGCCTGCTGCTGAGCACCCTCGGCTCCTTCGCCCTCATCTTCCTGGCCGCCTTCGAGGCGCTCGCGGTGGTCACGATCATGCCGGTCGTGACCCGCGACTTGCACGGCGAGGGCGTCTACGCGCTCGCCATGGCGGCACCGCTCGCCACCGGCATCGTGGGCATGGTCGGCGCGGGAGGCTGGTCGGATCGCAGTGGGCCGCGCGGGCCGTTCTATACGGGCGTTGCCCTCTTCACGGCAGGGCTGATCGTCTGCGGCCTGGCCCCGGACATGCTCACCTTCACGATCGGGCGCATCCTTCAAGGCTTCGGCGCCGGCGCCATCAACGTGACCATCTACGTGCTCGTGGCGCGCCTCTACCCCGCGGCACTTCACGCACGGATCTTTGGCCTCTTTGCCGCGGCCTGGGTGCTTCCCTCGCTCGTGGGGCCCTACCTGGCCGGCGTGGTGGCGCAGGCGACCTCGTGGCACTGGGTGTTCCTCGGCGTGGTGGCGCTCGTCGCGATCGCCGTGGTGCTCATGGTCCCCTCGCTCGCGCGCCTGGGTTCAGGGCCGGCCGCGGCGCCGCCCGCCGACGCCACTCCTGCCGCCGCTCCCGCCACCTCCCGCGCGCTGGCGCCGGACCTGCTGCGCGCCGCGGTCATCGCCGCCGCCGTGCTGGCGCTCGGCACCCTGGGCACGCAGCCGGGGTGGGGCTCCGTGGTGCTGCTCGGAGCGCTCGCGCTCGTGGCCTACCTGCTGCGCCCGCTGCTCCCTGCCGGGGCGTACCGCCTGTCCCTCGGCCTGCCGAGCGCCGTGATCCTGCGCGCCGTCATCGCGGCAGCGTACTTTGGGGCCGAGGCCTACCTGCCGCTCATCTTCAACACGCACTACCGCCTGGATGTGTCCCAGTCCGGCCTCGCGCTCACCGCCGCCGCCGTGGCTTGGGCGCTCGCGTCCTGGGTGCAGGGCCGCTTCCTCCAGTCCGCCGGCGACCGAGCCCTGCTGACCTCGGCCGTGCTGATCGTCTTCGCGAGCCTCGCGGCGGTGGCCGGCGCTATCGCCGCGAGCGCCCCCGTGCCGCTCGTCGTTGCGCTCTGGGGCGTGGGCGGCTTCGGCATGGGACTGGCCTACCCCCGCCTGTCCACTATGGTCATCCGGCTCTCGCCCGTGCGGGCGCAGGGCTTCAACTCGGCGGCGCTGAACATCGCCGATTCCACGGGATCGGCGCTCGGCCTCGCAGCGCTCGGGACGCTGCAGCGCGGGGAAGAGTTCGGCCCGCTCGTGCTCATCCTGGGCCTGGCGGCGCTCCTGGCAGGGCTCGGCGCTCTCGTGGCGCGCCGCACGGGTGCCGCCGGAGACGGCCCGACGGCGCCCGGTGCGTCGGCGGCTCAGGCCGCCTGAGCGCGCCTCACGCGGGGGCCCGTTGGGGCCGCCCCCGCTGGGGCGTCGCGCGCCGCAGCGCGGAGTCGCCAGATGCGAGCCCAACGACACCGCCGCCCGGTCGCTCAAGGCGACCGGCCGGCGTCGTGCCGGTGGAACGGTGTGCCTACACCGTCCAATCGATGGCATCGAGGGCGGCGTAGATGCCGCCCATGGGGCCGGCGTGCGCCGAGCGGTAATGGGCCAGGCGCACCTCGGGAACCCGCGTCTCGTCGATCTCATTGCCGTGGTCGAGACCGGCGGCCTCGAGAACGGCGCCGCGCAGCGGGGGAAGCGCGATCTCCGGCAGCGCGAGCATCTGCCCGCCCATCACCAGCACCTCGGGCGCGATGGCGCGCATGAGGAAGGTGACACGGGGCACGAGGGCCTCGGCGTAGCGGGTCAGCAGGTCAATGTCGGAGGCCGAGCCCTCCTGCGCGGCGGCGATGATCTCCGACATGCGCTGGCGCGGGTGGTCCCCGTAGATGAGGTCACGCAGCGGGGTCCAGGAGGCGGTCATGTTCTCGCCGACGCCGTGCGGCTGCGGCCGCGAACCGGCCAGCCCGTGGGCCCCTCGCACGATCTTTCCGCCCACCACCAGCGTGGCCCGGCAGCGATCGGAGAAGGTCACATGCACCGCGTTCTGAACACCCTGCAGCGCCCCCGAGGTGAGCTCGGCGAGCGTGTCGAACTCCCCGTCTCGGCCCACGATGAGGCTGGCCTCCGGGTACAGGGCGCGGATGCCGTCGGCAACGTCGAGGCCATCCCACTCGGGTGTGGTCACGGAGACCCGCAGCTTACCGTTCGCGTCCACCGGCCCGGGCAGGCCAACGGTGATCGCCCGCAGGGGGGTATCGGAGCCGGCCTCTTGGAGGCATTGCTCCGCGAGTCGCTTGAAGTAGGCAACAAACTCTTCGCTCGTGGAGATCAGCGGCGGGCGCTCGGTGAGTTCCGCCCGCGGGGTGCCAGCCAGGTCCGCCACCATGACGTTGAAGGAGTACAGCCCAGCGTCAACGGACAGAATCAGTCCGGCGCCGCCGTTGAAGCGGAAGCGGCGAGCGGGGCGGCCCGTGCCGCCGGGCTGGCCGGCCACGGACACGACCCAACTCGCCTGCTCCAGGTCCTCAAGCACTCGCGAGACGGTGGGGCGGGACAGCTCGGTGAACCCGGCGAGCTCGCGCACGGTGAACCACGAGGTCGGCTCCTGGCGCAGGCAGTCGAGGGTGGCCTGAGCGTTCAGGCGTCGCAGGGTGGCGACGTCGCTGGTGTCAATCGAAGTCATGGGGGCCAACCTCACACCGTCCAGTCGATGGCGTCGAGCGCCTTGATGGTTCCGCCGATGCAGGTGCCCCGGTCCCCGGGCACCTCGGTGACGCGCAGATCAAAGTCATCGCTGCCCAGCTCGCGCAGCGCCTCCTCTATGGGTTCGAGGAAAGCGTTGCCGATGGAAGGGAACTGGCCGGCGAAGACGATCGTGTCGGGATCCCAGAGGGCCGCAACGTCGCGGATTCCGCGTGCGAGTTCGCTGCCAAGCCGTGAGGCCGCCTTGAGGGCCGCCGTGTTGCCGGACAGAGCGGCATCAACCACGGCCTGGGCGGAGCCAGCGGGGGAGGCTCCTGCTTCATCGAGGGCGCAAAGGATCGCTTGCTTCCATGCGTATTCGGGAAGGCCCCCGATGTCACCGGCGGGATGATAGGAACCAAGGTGCACCGTGCCGTCGTGGACGAGCACCACGATGCACGCCATGGAGAGCAGGCAGAAGACGGCCTGTTGAGCCGTTGCGAGTGCTCCCACGTGGATCTCCGCCTCGGCGGCAAGGGCGACGTCATTGTTAATCAGGACCGGTACGTCTCCGAAGTGTTCGCGCAAGGCCGGGAGGAAGTTCGCTCCCCGCCATCCTTCCGCGACGGAGAGGACGTCGATATGCGCCCCATCCGGGCCAGGTATGACGGGAGCGGCAAGGGAGACGGCGCGCACCGGCAGCTCGTCGCTGTCGAGGCCTTGGTCCAGCCGCACGCGCTCGAGTTGAGCCTCGACAGCCGGGATCAAGAAATCTAACGTGGATTCAACGGTGTCCAGGGTGTGACCGATCTCGATGAACCAGGCCAGTTCGCGGCCTACCAAGTCGGTGATCATGATCGCGGCGCCGCTCGGGCCAACATCGGCACTGACGATCACCCCGCGCAACCGATTGAACCAGTAGCGGCGGGCGGGGCGGCCGGTGGAACCGGGGGTGCCCTCGACGTCCAGGGCCCAACCGGCCTCCACCAGGTCGTCGAGAAGACGGCCAACTGTGGGGCGTGACAGGCCGGTCGCGATGGACATCTCCCTCACGGTGAACTTACGGTAGGCCTCGGTGCGCAGTACCGAGAGT
>JALAHE010000285.1 GCA_022712075.1 Galactobacter sp. | reverse complement strand
ATGCGACTGCGCGACATGGGCGGCAGCATCGATGTCGACTTCATCGACATGGTCCTGGAGGCCAACCGCGATCTGGTGCTGCGCCGCCTCGGCGAGTGCCTCGGCCGCGATCGCACCAAGCATCAGGTCGCCGAGGTCACCTCGCTCGGCCTCGTGCAGATGACGCGCAAGAAGATCGGCACGGGCCTCCTCGAGGTCTTCTCCGAGCCGTGCGATCACTGTGACGGTCGTGGCGTGGTGCTGCAGGACGAGCCGCTCGCCGGCCGCTCGCGCCCGCAGCACGTGCACGTTCCCTCCGAGCGCCCCACGCGCTCCGAGCGCCGCAAGAACAACGCCAACGCGAACGGGGCAGGCAACGGTAACGGTGCCGCCAAGCCGGTCGAAGCGGCGCCCGCCGCCCTTGCCGCCCCCGCGGCCGAGCCGAGCCCGGAGGAGGCGGAGCGCGCACAGAAGGCCCGCGCGGCCCTCGCGAGCATCGCCGCCGCTTCGACGCACGGCGCCGAGCACGGCGCCGACCACGTCGAGGAGGCCGCCGAGCAGCAGGTCAACGCCTCGGGCGAGCCGCACACGGAGGCGGGGGAGGACGAGAAGCCTCGTCGCCGCCGCCGTCGCGGGCGCCGCGGGCGCGGTGGCCGCGGCACGGGCGAGGAGCTGCAGGGCAACGAGCCCGCCGAGTCCGAATCGGACGACGCAGGCGAGGAGCCGGCTGTCGAGGCGAGCCAGCCGCACGAGGCGACCGAGACCGTCGTCGAGGTGGTGGAGGTCGAGGCGAGCGAGGCACCCGTGTCCGCGCCCGCCGTCGTGCGGGAGACCGGGCAGGAGCAGGCGGCCCCGGCCGCCCGCCCGACCACGCGCCGTCGTGCACGCCGCGTTGCCTCCTCGGAGCAGGGCTCCAGCACCACCACGGTGGCGGCCGCCGCCGAGGCGCAGGGCACCGTCGCGGTGTCCGCCGCCGCCACTCCCGTCAAGGCCGCCCCGGCGGCCGAGCCGGTCATGCTCGGAGTGGGAGTCCCCGCTTCGGAACTGTGATCTCGCTTACGGCGCGACGCGCCGGGGCCGCTTCATTTGCCCCGGCGCGCGCGGCTACCGTAAGATTGATCCTCGGTGCGTGTACCCGAAACCGAACCCCCTCATGTGGAGCGGCGGGCACGACCATCAGAAGTTTCCCGCGAACGGTCTCTCACCGTTTCGCGGCAGTCAATGTCAACGTCGAGAGAAGTGAGTACCAAGTGTCGTACGCGATTGTTCGCGCTGGCGGACGCCAGGAGAAGGTTGCCGTTGGCGACATCGTCACCCTTGATCGCGTGCACGAGGAGATCGGTGCTTCCATCGAGCTTCCCGCGGTGCTGCTGGTCGACGGTGACAAGGTCACCTCGGATGCCAAGACGCTCGCCGGTGTGAAGGTTCAGGCCAAGGTCCTGGAGAACCTGCGCGGCAAGAAGATCGTCATCCAGAAGTACAAGAACAAGACCGGTTACAAGAAGCGCCAGGGTTTCCGCGCCGCGCTCACCAAGGTCGAGATCACCTCGATCGCCTGATCCGGTTCAAGCACAGCTTCGAAGGTAGGTAGAAACCATGGCACATAAGAAGGGCGCAAGCTCTACTCGTAACGGCCGCGATTCCAACGCTCAGTACCTGGGCGTCAAGCGCTTCGGTGGCCAGGTCGTCAAGGCCGGCGAGATCATCGTTCGCCAGCGCGGCACCCACTTCCACCCCGGCGCCAACGTCGGCCGTGGCAAGGATGACACGCTGTTCGCCCTCTCCGCCGGTGCGGTGGAGTTCGGCACGGCCCGCGGTCGCCGCGTGGTCAACATCGTCGGCGAGTGAGCTGACGCTTCACGCTGAGACGAACGGGGGGTGGGCCTGGTGCCCGCCCCCCGTTCTCGCGTAAGTACGCATTTTCTTTTTCTCGATCCGCGCCCAGAATGACTGCGGCAGCTGATCACAACCCCAGGAGTATGTCGTGGCGGCCTTCGTCGATCGCGTGACCTTGCATCTGACCGGTGGCAACGGCGGGCACGGTTGCGTGTCCGTGCATCGCGAGAAGTTCAAGCCCCTCGGCGGCCCGGACGGAGCGAACGGCGGCAACGGTGGCGACATCGTGCTGCGCGCCGACATTCAGGCCACGACCCTCCTGAGCTACCACCACGCTCCGCATCAGCGCGCCGGCAACGGCGAGCCGGGCAAGGGCGACTTCCGCCACGGCAAGAACGGCGAGCCGCTGATCCTGCCCGTGCCCGTCGGCACGGTCGTCAAGGACAAGGAAGGCAACATCCTCGCCGACCTCGTCTCGGTCGGCCAGGAGTACATCGCCGCGGCCGGCGGCCTCGGTGGCCTCGGCAACGCCGCGCTGGCCTCGCCCAAGCGCAAGGCGCCCGGCTTCGCCCTGCTGGGCGTGCCCGGCGAGGAATCCTCCGTGGTGCTCGAGCTCAAGTCGGTGGCCGACGTCGCGCTGGTGGGCTACCCGTCCGCCGGCAAGTCCTCGCTCATCGCCGCGCTCTCCGCAGCGCGCCCCAAGATCGCCGATTACCCGTTCACGACCCTGGTCCCGAACCTGGGCGTCGTGGCCGCCGGCGACACCCGCTTCACCATCGCCGACGTGCCCGGCCTCATCGAGGGTGCAGCCGACGGCAAGGGCCTGGGCCTCGAGTTCCTGCGCCACGTTGAGCGCTGCGCCGCCCTGGTGCACGTGCTCGACACCGCCGCCCTGGAGACCGACCGCGATCCGCTCGCCGACCTTGAGGTGATCGAGGCCGAGCTGGACAAGTACGCCGTCGACGCCTCCTTCGCCGGTGCTGACGGCCGCGCCGTTCCGCTGAACGAGCGCCCGCGCCTCGTGGCCCTGAACAAGGTCGACGTCCCGGACGGCCGCGATATGGCCGAGTTCGTGCGCCCCACGCTCGAGGAGCGCGGCTACCGCGTCTTCGAGGTCTCCGCCGCCTCCCACGAGGGGCTCAAGGAGCTCTCCTTTGCCATGGCGGCCCTCGTCAACGAGGCCCGCGCCGGGATCGAGACCCCCGTCGAGGAGGTCGAGGTCCCGGTGCTGCGCCCGCGCGCCGTCAACAAGGCCGAGTTCACGATCAAGCGCGAGGAGCGGGGCGGCGAGCCGCTGTTCCGCGTCCGCGGCACGAAGCCCGAGCGCTGGATCGTGCAGACCGACTTCCGCAACGACGAGGCCGTCGGCTACCTCGCCGATCGCCTCAACAAGCTCGGCGTCGAGGACAAGCTCTACGCCGAGGGCGCCAAGCCTGGCGACGCCGTGGTCATCGGCGGCGAGGGCGGCGTGATCTTCGATTGGGAGCCCACCGTCTCCGCCGGCGCCGAGCTGCTCGGCAACCGCGGCGAGGACCTGCGCCTGCACGAGAGCACGCGCCGCACCACCACGGAGCGCCGCGAGGCGCTTCAGGCCCGCAAGGACCGCCGCGCCGCCACGCAGGAGGAACTCGAGAACGAGCGCCGCTCCGGCATGTGGAACGTCGACTCGGAGGGCCTGTCCGGCACCGCCGTGGAGACGGACGGCCGCCAGTGAGCCGGGGGAGTGGTCGCCCCTCCCCGGTGAAGGATCGCGCTGGGCTGCTTGAAGCCAAGCGCATCGTCGTCAAGATCGGTTCGTCTTCGCTTTCGAGCGTGGACGGCGGTCTCGACGTGGGCGCCGTCGAGCGACTCGAGGAGGCCCTCAACGCCGTGCTCGCGCGCGGCACGCAGGTGGTGCTGGTCTCCTCCGGCGCCATCGCGGCCGGCCTGGCCCCGCTGGGGCTCGAGCGCCGACCGCGCGACCTCGCGACCCAGCAGGCGGCAGCCGGCGTGGGCCAGGGCCTGCTCGTGGCCCACTACTCCCGCGCCTTCGCCCGGCACGGGCGCACGGTGGCGCAGGTGCTCCTGACGGCCGACGATCTGGTGCGCCGCACGCATTACGCCAACGCGTACCGCTCGCTCGATAAGCTCCTCGCCCTCGGCGTGGTCCCCATCGTCAACGAGAACGATGCCGTGGCGACGCACGAGATCCGCTTCGGCGACAACGATCGCCTCGCCGCTCTCGTGGCGAACCTCGTCAAGGCCGACGCGCTCGTGCTGCTCTCCGACGTCGATGCCGTCTACACGGCGCCGCCGTCCGCCGGAGGCACGCCGCTGCGCACCATCTCCTCGCCCGCGGATCTGGAGGGCGTGACCCTCGGGTCGAGCGGCCGGGCCGGCGTGGGCACGGGCGGCATGGTCACCAAGGTGCAGGCCGCCACGATCGGCGCCCAGTCCGGCATCCCCACGCTCGTCACCTCCGCCACGCTCGCCGCCGAGGCGCTGCGCGGCGAGGAGGTCGGCACGTGGTTCGACGCGCGCCGCGGCCGCCGGCCGCTGCGTCTCCTGTGGCTCGAGCACCTCGCCACGCCGCGAGGACGCCTCGTGC
Organism: Galactobacter sp.; assembly: GCA_022712075.1. Classification (GTDB taxonomy): domain Bacteria; phylum Actinomycetota; class Actinomycetes; order Actinomycetales; family Micrococcaceae; genus Galactobacter. The sequence goes on along the minus strand of JALAHE010000285.1, from coordinate 3,268 downwards.
TCGACGGCGGCGCGGTCGCCGCCGTGGGCAGCGGCAAGCGATCTCTGCTCGCCGCCGGCATCGTGGGGGTCGAGGGGGAGTTCGCCTCGGGTGATCCCGTCGAGATCGCCGGGACGGACGGCAAGGGCCTGGCCCGCGGCCTCGTGAACTACGACGCCGACGAGCTGCCGGAGATGCTTGGACGGGCCACAGACGAGCTGCGCGAGCGCCCCGGCGCCCACTACGAACGCGGGGTGGTGCACGCCGACGACTTGGCGCTGGTTGGCGCCAAGCGCTGACGGCGCAGCTTCGCCCATCGCGAAAGCCCCGTTCCCAGCCGTCACGGACGTGTGTGGGGGCGGGGCTTCTCCCTATCATGGGGTCCATGACTAGCATCGATCACGCCGCCACCCCGAACGCCTCCGCCTCCCTGGCCCAGGCGCCGGAGCCGGCCGATGCCCTCGTCGAGTCTCGTGCCACCGCCGCCCGCGCTGCCTCGCGCGAGCTCTCGGCGCTGCGCCGCCAGGACAAGGATGCTGCCCTGCTCGCGATCGGCGACGCCCTCGTGGCGCAGCAGGACCGCGTGCTTGCCGCCAACGCCCAGGACCTGGCCCGTGGCGAGGCCGCCGGTACCTCGGCCTCCCTGCTCGACCGCCTGCGCCTGACCCCCGAACGCATCGAGGGCCTGCGAGGTGCCCTCGCCGAGCTCGCGGCGCTGCCGGATCCCATCGGCGAGCTGGTCCGCGGCCAGACGCTGCCCAACGGCCTGCGCCTGCGTCAGGTGCGCGTTCCCCTCGGCGTCGTCGGCGTCATCTACGAGGCCCGCCCCAACGTCACGGTGGACATCGCCGGCATCGCGCTCAAGAGCGGCAACGCCGTGCTGCTGCGCGGCGGCTCGGCCGCCCAGGACACCAATCAGGTGCTCGTGGGGATCATCCGCGATGCGCTCGAGGCCTCCGGCCTGCCCCGCGACGCGGTGCAGACGGTGGACGACGGTGGTCGCCCCGCCGCCCAGGCCATGATGCGCGCCGTGGGTTTCATCGACCTGCTCGTGCCCCGCGGCGGCCACTCGCTCATCCAGGAGGTCGTGCGCAATTCCCGCGTGCCCGTCGTGCAGACGGGCGAGGGGAACGTGCACCTCTACCTGCACGCCGACGCGCCGCTGCAGCGTTCGGTGGATATCGCCTTGAACGCCAAGGTCCAGCGCCCCAGCGTGTGCAACGCGGCCGAGACCTTGCTGGTCCACGCGGACGCCGTCGACACCTCGCGCGCCGTGCTGCAGGCCCTGACCGCCGCTGGGGTGCGCCTGCACGCCGACGAGCGGGCCGCCGCGCTGGTCCCGGAGCTCTCGCTCGAGCCCGCCACGGAGGAGGACTGGGCCACGGAGTATGGCGATCTGCAGATGGCCGTGCACGTGGTTGATTCCCTGCCTGAGGCGCTGGAGCACATCCGCACTTACTCCACGGGGCACACCGAGGCCATCATCACCGACTCCATCGCGAGCCAGCAGGAGTTCATCCGCGGCGTTGACTCGGCGGCCGTCATGGTCAACGCCTCCACCCGCTTCACCGATGGCGGCGAGTTCGGCCTGGGTGCCGAGGTGGGCATCTCCACCCAGAAGATGCATGCCCGCGGCCCCATGGGTCTGTCCGAGCTGACCACCACGCAGTGGATTGTGGAGGGCGACGGCCACGTCCGTGCGTGAGGTCCCCCGCCCCTTCGCTAAGATGGGGAACAAGCACTTTGCGGGAGCATCCTGCACCCGCGCACCCCTCAAGGAGACATGTCGATGAACGTTCTGGCTAGCGCCGTCACCCTCGCCAGCGAGGCCGCCGAGCACGAGGGCGGCAGCGGCCTCTTCTGGGGCTTCGTGGTGGGTGGCATCATGATGGGCCTGTTCCTCGTGCTCTGGCTCATCACCGGCTCGTACTCCAACGTCGGCAACAAGCACGAGGCCGGCCCGGACATCATCGATCCGAGCAAGCAGATCGGTCCCTTCGGCCCGTCCGGCCACTGAACCTCGCGCACATGCCTCGCGCCCGCATCGGCGTGATGGGTGGAACGTTTGATCCCATCCACCACGGACACCTGGTGGCCGCCTCTGAGGTGGCCGCCAGGTTCGAGCTGGACGAGGTGGTCTTCGTGCCGACCGGCCGCCCCTGGCAGAAGGAAGGCGCCGGTCGCGAGGTGACCGACTCGGAGCACCGTTACCTGATGACGGTGATCGCGACGGCCTCGAACCCGCGCTTCACGGTGTCCCGCGTTGACATCGAGCGGCCCGGCTTCACCTACACCATCGACACGCTTCGGGAGCTGCGAGCGCAGCGGCCGGATGCCGAATTGTTCTTTATCACCGGCGCGGATGCGCTGGAGAAGATCATGTCGTGGAAAGATGTTGAAGAACTGCAGACGCTGGCCCACTTCGTGGGCGTGACGCGGCCCGGGCATGTCCTGCGCGACATGGGGCTGTCCGACGTCAGTCTCTTGGAGGTTCCGGCCATGGCCATCTCCTCCACGGATTGCCGCCGCCGCGTGGCCGCGCAGGACCCGGTCTGGTACCTGGTGCCGGACGGGGTGGTTCAATACATCAACAAATACGAGCTCTATCGGAACCCGGAGAGCTCACAGGAGTGATTTCAGGATGACGGAATCTCAGCCGCCGCTGACGCGCCGCGAGTTGCGCGAGATGCGTGCCCGCCGCGAGGCGGAGCTGCAGAACCGTGCCGCCTCCACCGCTGACGAAGCGCCCGGTCAGGGACCGGGCGCTTCGCCGCGTGTTTCCCCCGGCGATGCCGTGGACGCGTCGCAGCCGGCGCGTCGCCAGCGCCGCGAGCCCGAGCCCGCGCCCGGCACCCTCTTCCTTCCCCGCACCGCGCCGAGCGCCCCGCGCCCGAGCACGCTGCCGGCCCCCGCGCCGGAGGCGGCGCCTTCGGCCGCCCGGCCAGCACCCTCTGCTCCCGCCGCGTCACTGCCCGACGCCGCTTCGCGCACCTCCCGGCGCAAGGAGCGCCTGCGCCGCCAGGCCGAGCAGGCCCGCCTCCAGGCCCTACGCGGGGCGGAGGAGGCCCAGCAGGCCGACGACACCTTAGTGCCGGTGCTAAGCGACGCGGCGGCACCCGCCCCGGCGGCGAGCCATCGTCCCGCCGCGCCGGAGCATCCTTCACCGGCCGCGTCTCCGGCCCCGCGCACGCCCTCCGCTGGGAGGCCCTCGGCCCCAGCTCAGCCTTCCCCCGCCACGCCGGCCGCCCATCCGGTTCCGGCCCCTGATGCCACGGGGCCGGAACCGGAT
>JALAHE010000003.1 GCA_022712075.1 Galactobacter sp. | reverse complement strand
GCCCTGAGCCTGCGGCTCACGGCGCGCCCACCCCCGGGCCCGCCGTGAGCCGCAGGCGCAGGGCCGACCCGGGCGCGTGCTTGCGCGCGGTGGTGACGCCCTCCGAGGCCGCCCGAAACACCGCCGCCTCGGCGGCGGGATCCAGCCCCGCGCCGTCGTGCCCCTGCTCCAGGAACACGGCGTGGCCCGCCGCGCGGGCCCGATCGGCGAGGGCCGGGAGGTCGGCGAGCGTGCCGGTGGCCTCGGGCTGCGGGCGCCCGGCCTGGAGCACCTCGATGAGCACGCGCATCTGCTCGAGGGCCTCGACGGAGCCGGCCCGCATCTGCGCGAGGGCCCGCGAACGTGCCGCCTCGTCGCTCGTGAGCGCGGCGGCCTGGGCCTGCAGGGCGATGGCGCTGAGGTGTCCGGAGACCGTGTCGTGCAGCTCGCCCGCCATGTGCTGACGCTCCCGCTCCACGGCCAGCTGCTCGCGCGCGCTGGCGGCCGCGGTCACGGCGTCGGCCCGCTCGGCCTCGGCCGCCCGCAGCCGATCGGCGAGGCGGAGGTCCCCGGCCCAGAGCACGGGAAGCCAAAGCGCCACGGCCGACAGGAGCGCGACGCTGAGTACGGCCCCCAGGCCGGCGCCGCTCAGCGCGGTTCCGGCGACGGCGGCCACGCTCAGCCCGCCCGCGATGCTCCGGGCCCAGCGGGGCCCGCGGGGCCCGGCCACCAACACGAGGCTGAAGAGCAGCTCAAACAGGAACACGAAGACGCCAACGCTGGAGCCCAGGGCGGCGCTGCCGAGCGCGGAGGCGGCCATGAGGGCGATGGCCGGGGAACTCGCGCGGTGGCGCAGGGCCACGCCGGCGAGGCCGGGCGCCGCTGCGGCCACGCCCCACCACGGGAGGGCCGGGTCGGCCGGGTCAAGCCACGGGAGTTTCGCGAGGCCCACGGCGCCGGCGGCGCACGCCAGGAGCAGCACGAGGTAGGCGGACGCGAGCGTCACGTCGCCGCGCGTCGTCGACCACCAGGGAGCCTTCATGGCTCCCATTCAACCGCGCCCGCCTCCGAGCCGCCCGGTACCAAAGGAGGAGGCGCGCCTCCTCCGCCCGGCCGGGGCACCGTCGGCCCCGACCTCCGAGGCTGGAGGCATGAGCCTCGAGACCCTTCTGCAGCTGGCCGTGCTGGCCCTCATCGACTCCACGAGCATCGGCACGCTCGTGATCCCGCTGTGGCTGCTCCTGCGGCGCGGCAGCCGGGCGCTGGCCGGCAAGGTGCAGCTGTACCTCGGTGTGGTGGCGGCCTTCTACCTGGCCCTCGGCGTGCTGCTCATCAGCGGCGGCCGGGTGATCGTTGAGCGCTACGGGGACGCCGTGGGGGCGGTGCTGGGGGCGCCGGGCTTCCGCTGGGCGGCGCTCGCCGCGGGCGTCGCCCTGATCGTGTTTGGCCTGTCCGGGCCGTGGAGCAAGGCGGAGCGCGAGAAGGCGGCAGCCGACAAGGCGGCCAAGCGCGGGCCGGAGGGCGGCTGGGCCGCGCGGATCGACCGGGCGCTGCGCACGCCGTGGGCGCTCGTGGGACTCGGCGTCGTGGCCGGGCTCTTGGAGGTGCCGACCATGCTCCCGTACCTCGCCGCGTCCGGGCTGATCGTGGGCAGCGGGGCCGCGTTCCCCGTGCAGCTGGGCGTGCTGGCGCTGTACTGCCTCGTCATGGTGGTGCCTGCCCTGGTGCTGCTGGGCGCGAGGGTGCTCCTCGGGGCCCGCGCTGATGCCTGGTTCGGGCGGGTCGCCGAGAGGCTCGGCGGCTACGTGAGCGAGTCGGCCAAGTGGATCGCCGCCATCGGCGGCATCCTCGTGGTGCGCTGGGCCGGCACGGGGCCCGACGGCGTGGGGCTGGAGAAGCTTTTTGGCGGGTTGCTGTCGTAGTGCTTGTTCGACACGTCTCTGCCCAAGGCGAAGTTGGGGGCCGTGGATTACTTCGTGAGCGTGGGGGTGGGTAGCGAGTCCGCGCAAGTGGCCGCGGATCACGCGGGACGATGAGGAGGTATCGGCGGGGCAGGCCTTGGCCGATCCGTGCGTCACGGCAGGTCGCTCCAGGGCGGAGAGAAGTCACGGCAAGGGCGACAGTTCCATCGAACTGCCGCCCTTGTGCCGCGAAGGTCACCAAGTTGAAGACTGCTCGGGACGCGTAAAGTCTGCAGCGCGCCGGGAGTGACTCCCGTGTGTTACTGGGCCTTGCCGATCTTGGTAGCGAACTCATTCCAGGTGGGGTCAGCTTGGCCTTCCATGAAGCTGCGCAACCAGTTCTCGATACTAATCAGTTGGTACGCGGGTCCCGTAGTGTCGACGTTTAGGACGGTCCGACTGGCACCGGTGCGGATGCGGAAATTCATCACTGCTCCGTTCATGACACCTTCAGTGCCGATGAAGCTCACACCATTGGTGCGGACCTGCAGAACCTTGAAGCGGCCCGGGCCGATGGCCTTTGAATGAAGGGCTGTGGTGTTCGTTTCCATTGATCTAGGTGATCCGAGATAGAACGTTGAGCCGCACTTCAAATTATTCATGGCTGTATTCAAGCCGTTATTTGTGCGGATGGTATAAGGTACGCGAGCCTTGACTCTCGTGATTGTGTAGGACGAATAATTGTGAATCGGGAAGACGGTGCCGAGCTGCGGTGCAGTCTTTGCCCAAATGTTGGCCCCAACGTTCAGGCCATAGGGGTCGTTCTTGAGAAGTCTGGTCCATCCAGCACTTGAGATAGTAATTGGATATGCCCTGGTGTAGCCGTAACCGCTACCCCCATTCTTGGTGGCTCCACAGATTGTTTTCCCTTCATACTTGTCCGCTTGTGCGGTTTTCTCGCCGTTCAAATGCCCGGTGGCTGCCTGAGCGGGAGCAGCTACGGCGAGGGGTGTAAATAGTGCCAGGCTGAGGCTGGCTGCGAATGCGGCGACAAGTCTTCTCTTCAACGGATACTCCTCAGTGACAGGTGCTTCCGACTGGAAGCAGGAACGGTGCCAAGGTACCGCCGGCAGCCTCTTGGATACAGGCCGCGGCTCAAGATCGATTTACTCGACTGCCTCGCACCTACCGCGGCGGGTGTGGGCACGGCCGCGATGCAGCCCGCCGCCCGGCGATCGCTAGGGGCGCGGGAGAAGGACACAAGATTCTTGGCCGCCTTCTCGAGTTCCTTCGCTGCGGCGGGCCCGGTTCCCTGTGCGTGGCGCTGGAGCAGGTCCCCGATGCTGCCCTGGCGCGTCATGCGCGGACGCTACCAGCTCACCCGCGCCGCAGTCTGCCCAAACAGCGGCCCCCGCGCACATGCCGCGCCAGCAACTCATCGCTCGGTAGGGCGGCGGAGGAGGCGAACTCGTCGCCCAGGCGCTCGTAGTGGCGGATCACCGCCCAGTAGGCCGAAGCGATGCCCTCGCGTTCGGCCGCCGACACCTCCGTGGCTGCCGCAGCCGTCTCCGCCTCCAGGATCCGCACGTGCGCCGGGCGCACCGACTCCTCCAGGTACTCGAGCGAGTCGGTGAGGAAGCGTAGCCGGCCCAGGTCGGTGGTGCTCGCGGAGGAGATGAGCATGAGCGGCGCCCACGCGGCCGTGGCCTGTTGCAGCGCGCAACCTCGTCGGGTTGCGGTCCATCAACCTCGATGCCGTGGTGACGACCTTCAGGACGGGCGCCGTGCAGGGGACCGTGGCCGGGGTGACCCCGGCGTTGACGCTGTTGATTCCGCTGCAGTACGCCGTGCTGGCTGGGACGGGGTTGGCGGTCATCTTGCATATCGTGCGGCAATCGAATCGCATCGTGCTGAAGCGCTGGGAGTTCGACGACGGTCATTCCCTGCCGCGCGAGAGCGAGCCGCCCAGCGTCTTGCGTGCCGGGGACACGGTCATCCTGACGCCTTACGGGAGCCTCTTCTTTGCCGCGGCACCCGTGGTGCAGGACAAACTCCCGCGCCCGGAGCGGCCAGGGGAGGGGGGCGCGGCAGGGGCAACCGTCATCCTGCGCCTCCGGGGCAAGGAGGAGCTGGGCGGCACGTTTCTGCGGGTGTTGCGGGAGTACGCGCAGCAACTCAGGCAGGCCGGCGGGCTCCTCTTCGTCTGCGGCGTCAACGAGCGCGTCAGCCGCCAAATGGACGTTACCGGCACGGCCGAGGCGTTGGGGCCGGGAGCCGTCTTCGCCGCGGGTGCGCGGGTGGGGGCTTCGCTCGAGTCGGCCCGCGCCGCCGCCGCGCGATTCTCGGCGAATCCTGCCTCATTCAGAGGTGATGAGAAGCCGGGACCGCGGGCCTAGGCCGTTCCTACACTCGAGGCATCAACCCCCCCATGCAAGGAGAAACTCGTGCCTACCTCCCGAATCGTTCTCGCCGTCGCCGCGGCGGCCACCCTGGGCCTGAGTGCCTGCAGCTCACCCACCAGCGAGGAGAAGACGGCCTCTGCCTGCGCCGCGGTCACCGCGTTGCAGGGGGCCGTGCAGCAGGCCTCCGGACTCACGGTCGACTCGTCGGTGGAGGAGGCCAAGGTCGCCAAGAAGGCGCTCACCGATGCCTCGTCCTCGCTCGATCAGGCGCTCGCCGCCGTCGCGGCCGACCGAGCCAAGGTGGTGACCGACGCCAAGGACAAGCTGGTGTCGAGCCTTGGCGACGTGGAAAAGGACGCGAGCCTGAAGGACGCGGCGGCGTCGTTGCAGGAGGAAGCGACGGCCCTTCGCGCCGCGGTGCAGAGTGCCGGGGACTCCATCAGCTGCTCGTCGTGAGCCACGGCGGGGTGCGGGGACGGGATACCGGTCGCGCACCCCGCCGCCTGACGCGCGGAGGGCGCTGGGGCTCGAAGCGAGGCACCCGCGGTGAGCGGGCGCCGTCGGGCACTCACAGCGGGCCCGGGCCCGCAAAGGCTCAGCCGATGAGGCTGCGGCGCCCCTCGAACGCGCGGCCGAGCGTGACCTCGTCGGCGTACTCCAGGTCGCCGCCCACGGGCAGGCCGGAGGCCAGGCGCGTGACCTTGATGCCGAGCGTCTTGAGCGTGCGCGCCAGGTAGGTGGCGGTGGCCTCGCCCTCGAGGTTCGGGTCGGTCGCGACGATGATCTCCTGGATCGTGTCGTCGGAGAGGCGCGTGAGCAGCTCGCGGATGTGCAGCTGGTCAGGGCCGATGCCGGCCATGGGGTTAATGGAGCCGCCGAGCACGTGATAGCGGCCGCGGTAGCTGCGCGTGCGCTCCACGACCATGACGTCCTTGGACTCTTCAACGACGCACAGCACGCTGGGATCGCGGCGCGTGTCGAGGCAGATGCCGCAACGCTCCGCCTCGGTCACGTTGAAGCAGACCTCGCAGAAGTGGACCTTGTCCTTCACCGTGCGGATGTTTTCCGCGAGACGCAGCATGTCGTCCTTGTCCGCCTCCAGGATGTGGAAGGCGATGCGCTGCGCCGACTTGGGACCGATGCCGGGCAGGCGGCCCAATTCGTCGATGAGGTCCTGAACGGCACCCTCGTACACGGCTCAATCTCCTCGCGACAAACCAGCTTGTTTAGCGTCTGCGCTGCTCGATCGGCTGGCCCTGCGGGTCAAGCTCCACGATCAGCGTGGCGTCCAGGAGGCGTTCAAGCGCCGCCCGGCCAAAGGTGGTCGAGTTCTCCAGCTCCTCGTCGTCGTCGCTCGGAACAAAATCGACCGGTTCGGAGTCTACCGGCGTGGCCTGACGGCCGCCGCGTGGCGCACCCCATTCCGCCGCGGGCGCACTCGCCTGGGCGCGCGCCATGAGCTCCTGGTACTTGGACTTTCGCCCGCTCCTGGCCTCCTTGGCGGGGGCCGGGGCCTCCTCCGGGGTGC
>JALAHE010000284.1 GCA_022712075.1 Galactobacter sp. | reverse complement strand
GCGCATTCTGGGGGTGCGCTGGCCCAGCAGGCGCGTCGCGGCGATCCGTGCGGCCACCAGCCGCGCGCGCCGAGCACCGAGGCCAGCAGCGCCGGCTCGTCGGTCATGAGCCCGTCCACGCCCGCCTCGATCAGCTCCCGCATCTGATCTGGATCGTCGACGACCCACACGTGCGCCTGCACGCCTGCGGCGTGCAAGCGCCGCAGCCAGGCGGCGCTCACCACGCGGATCCCGTACTGCCGCACCGGCACCTGCAGCGCCACGATCCCGCGGGCGCGGGCGCGCCGCAGCAGGGGGATCGCGAGGGGCCCCAGCAGCACCGAGGCGGCCACGAGCCACGGCCCGGCGCTCCCCGCCAGGGACGGCAGGAGGGATTGCGCCCGGCGCCGGTGACCCGAGGCAAACGAGGCGACGAGGACGCGGTCCTGGGCGCCCGCCTCGGCGACGAGGCGCACGAGCTCCTCCGCCGCACCGTCGGACTTGAGATCAACGTTCCAGCGCGCGTGCGGCAGCGCGCGCAGCAGGGTCTCGAAGCGCGCCGGCGGCTCACCGGCGGGCCCGTGGACGGTGAGGGCGTCGAGCTGCGCCGAGCTGAGCGAGGCCACGGCGCCCGTGCCGTTCGTGACGCGGTCAACCGTTGCGTCGTGGATCGCGTAGAGGACGCCGTCGCCGCTCAGGCGCACGTCGGTCTCCAGGTACGCGAAGCCGTGGGCCGCCGCCGCCGTGAACGCGGCGAGGGTGTTCTCGTCGGCGCGTGCGCCGCCGCGGTGGGCAAAGCCGAGAACGAAGCCGGCCAGCGGCCCGCCGGGGGCGTTGAGCAGGTATCCGCTCACGCCCGACCCGCCGCGAGCAGGGACTCGAGCACCTGGGCCACCGAGTCCTCCTCCACGGAGCCGATGACGTGATCGGCAGCGCGCATGACGCGCGGCTGCGAGTCGCCCACGGCGTAGCCGCGCCCGGCCCAGGAGAGCATCCCGACGTCGTTTGGCATGTCGCCGAAGGCCACGACGTCCGCTGGTTCCACGCCGAGGCGCGCCGCGTGCCTGGCCAGCGTGACGGCCTTGTCGACGCCTGGGGCCGCCATCTCGATGAGCGGCACGCCGGGGGCCGAGTGGGTCAGGGCCACGAGGCCCTCCAACGCGGGCGCCACGAGCCGCTCGAACTCGGCGCAGGTTCCGCCGGGGCGGCGGGCAAGGAGCTTCACGACCCCCTCCGCGGCCAGGGCCTCAGCGTCGAAGGGTTCCTCGGCCAGGCCCTCGCGCTCGGCGCGCGAGGAGGCGAAGCCGCGCTCGAGGTGCAGTCCAGCCACGGTCTCCGCGGCAAAAACAGCATCGGGAGCCAGCGCCAGGACGCGCTCGCGCGCCGCGACGAGGTCGCCCACGGGCAGGACGCTTGCCTCCAACACCCGGCCGGCGTCGTCGTCGTACACCACAGCCCCGTTGGAGCAGATAGCGGTGCCGAGGCTACCCAGGGCCTCGCGCAGCCCAGAAAGCCAGCGCGTGGGGCGCCCCGTCACGAGGACCAGGGCGACGCCGGCCGCGCGGGCCTCGTTGAGGGCCGCCGCGGTGCGCGGGGAGACGGTGCCGTCGTGGCGGACGATGGTCCCGTCCAGATCGGTGGCGATGAGCCTCATGCCCCAAGCTCCGCGCGTGTCGGCGGGTTGGCGCCGGCCCGGGACACGGTGATGGAGGAGGCCTTGGCCGCGAGCTGCATGATGGAGCGCAGCTCCTCCGCACTGATCTCGCGCAGGGCCTCGCGGCGGCCGGGGCCGACGTAGCCGCGCTCGGAGAGGCCCATGAGCACGGCAGCCATGGACGAGTCGCCGGCGCCCACGGTGTCCTCGACGTCCGCCTCGATCGCCGAGACGTGCACGTCGCCGTTGCGCGCAAAGCCGTGCGCGCCGCCAGCGCCCATGGTCAGGATGACCACGGAGGGCCCGGCCGCGAGCCAGGAGCGCGCCGTCTCGATCGGGTCGCGATCTGGGTAGAGCCAGGCCAGGTCCGAGTCGGAGGCGCGCACCACGTCGGCGAGGGCGATGAAGCCCTCCACGCGGGTGCGCGCGGCGGCGCGGTCCGGCGTGAGGCGCGGGCGGACGTTGGGGTCGTAGCTGATGGTCGCGTGCGGGCGGGCCTCCTGCACGGCGCGGCGCACCGTGCTGGCGCCGGGCTCCAGGGCGGCACCGAGGGAACCCACGTGCAGGGCCTCGGCGTCCTCGAGCGCGCGCTGGGCCAGCACGCCGGTGAAGCCCTCGAGGCTCCACTGGACCGTGTCGAACTCGTAGTCGGCGCTGCCGGCCGGGTCGAGGATGCCGTGGGCCGTGGCCGTGGGGAACTCGTCGGCGCCCAGGAGCTCGGCGACGCCGTTGCGCTGCAGGGTCTCGTGGACCAGGGTCCCGTACTCGTCGCGCCCGTAGCGGGTCACGAGGGTCACCGGGACGTCGAGGCGCGCGAGGCCCACCGCCACGTTGAGCGGGCTGCCGCCCACATGGGTGGTGGGGGGCTCGATGCCGCCCGAGATCACGTCGACAAGGGCCTCGCCCATGACCAGGAACATCAGCTTGATCCCTTCCGCATCCGGCGCCGCGCGCGCCCAGCCTGACTCTCGCCCAGTCTAGGGCGCGGGGCGCCTTCGGCGCCCGGTTCAGCGCCGCGCCGGCCCCCGGCTCAGCGCCCCGGGAAGACGGCGGCGCGCTTTGAAACGAACGCCTCGCGCCCCTCCACGGAGTCCTCCGTGAGGAAGGCGGCGCGGAAGGAATCGGACTCGACCTCGAGCGCCTCGGCCGTGGAGAGGCCAACCATCGCCTCCATGGCCGCCTTGGCGTTGGCCACGGCGGTGGGCGCCTTGGTGGCGATCTCCTCGATCGTGGCCACGGCGGCGTCGAGCAGCTCGGCCTTGTCGGCCAAGACGCGGTTCACGAGGCCGATGCGCAGCGCCTCCTCGGCCTTGACCTGCCGGCCCGTGAGGATCAGCTCGCGCGCGATGCCGGGGGAGACGCGGCGCGGCAGGCGCACGGCGCCGCCGAAGCCGGGGACGAGGCCGAGGTTGACCTCGGGCTGGGCGAAGCGCGCGTTGGCGCTCGCGTAGATCCAGTCGCAGGCGAGGGCCAGCTCGCAGCCGCCGCCGAGCGCGAAGCCGTTGACCGCGGCGATGACGGGGATCGGCAGCGCCTCGAGGCCCTGCGTCACGCGGTGCATGGCGCGCCCGTAGTCGGTGGCGGCCTGGGCGTTCATGGAGCTCATCTCCACGATGTCGGCGCCGGCCACGAAGGACTTCTCGCCCGAGCCCGTGATGATCACGCCGCGCACGGGCCAGTCGCCGTCGCGGCCGAGGGCCGCGAGCTTGCGCGTCAGGGACCCCAGGTCCTCCACCACGGCCGCCGCGAGCGCGTTGAGCGCCTCGGGGCGGTTGATCGTGACGATGAGCGCTGCCCCGCGGGTCTCGAGCTCAAGGGTGGCGTACGTGCCCAGCTGCATGCTTCCTCCGGTTCTGGTGCCCCGCCGCGGCGGGGTCACCGCCGGCGGGCGCGTGGCCTGCGTCACCCCCAGCATGCCAGAGGTGCACGACGCCGCGTGGCCGGCCCGGGCGCGCAGCGCCCCTTCCAGCGGGGCGGGAGGGAGGCTGGCGCGGCCCGGCGCCGCCTACTTCCCGAGGGCGCCGGCGGTCCGGCGGGCGGCGAGGATGCGATCGCCCTCGCCCGTTCCCGGCGTCTCGCCCACGGGATCGAGGCCCGTCGCGAGGGCGTCGCGGACCTCGCCGACGACCTCGCGGGCCAGCCGCTCGGCCTCCTCGGCGTCGCCGCCGGCGACGGCGGCGGCGAGACCGGTGTGGGCCTCGAGCGAGCGCTCGGTGGCCACGAAGGGCAGCACGCCGCCGCTCATGCGCCCGGCCAGCACCTCGCCGACGATCTCGTCGAGGGAGCCGAACATGGTGTTGCCGCTGGAGTTCAGGATGAGCGCGTGGAACTCGACGTCGGCGCGCAGGAACGCGTCGGCGTCCCCGGCGCGGCCGTGCTCGTGCAGCTCTTGGGCCAGCTCCCGCAGGCGGATGCGGGCTGCCGCGTCGGCGCGGACCGCTGCACAGGCGGCGGCGAGCGGTTCCACGGCGATGCGCAGCTCGGCCAGCTCGCGGTACTGGGTGGAGCGGTGCTGTCCCTCGAGCCGCCAGCGGATGACGCGCGGGTGGTGCACGTTCCAGCGCCGCGGCGCCTGGACCGAGAGGCCCACGCGGCGCCGGGACTCGACCAGCCCGAGCGACTCGAGCGAGCGCATGGCGTCGCGCGCCACGGTCCGCGAGATCTCGAAGCGCTCCTGGAGCCCCTCGAGCGTGTAGCGATGCCCCGGAAGGACCTCGCCATCCACGATCTCGCGGCCCAGCGCGTCCACGACTCCCTCTTGGAGCACGGCCGCGGGGGCGGTTTTCGATGCCATGGCTTGCCTCTTCCGGCGCCCGCCACGCACGACGCGCCTGCCTCATCATGGCCTAAAAAAGTGGATCGCGTCACATCCTTTGACCCTGGAGTCGAAAAAGATCCGCGAACCGCCGGACGCCAAAAGGCGATACTCAGCGCCCCCCGCGCCCCTTCCCGCCGCCCTTCGTGCCGCGCCGGGGCCGCTTGACCTTCGAGCGCGCCGACTTCGCCGCCGCCTTCGCCGCGGCCTTGGCGCCCTTGGTGCCGTGGCCCTGCTTGGCCTTGGCCCAACCCTGGCGCTTGCTCGACGCCGCGGCGTCGTCCGCGCCGTCGGCACCCTCCGCGCCGTCCCCGGCCGCCTGAGGCGCCGGAGCAGGCTTGGCGGCCTGCACGGGGTTCAGCTTGGCGGCGTGCGCCGCCTTGGCCTCCGCCGACTGCGAGGCGGCGCGGTCCTTGCGGCGTTGCACCGCCTCGTCCTGCTCGCGCTCGCGCACGGAGGGCTGGCGGGAGCTGCCGGCCCTGCGCCCGCGGACCACGCCGATGAATTCCTCGAGCAGCGGGTCGGCGTTCGCCTCGAGCGCGAGGGCCTGCGCGTCGTCGGGCAGCGAGGGATCCACGCGCAGCCACGCGAGGCCCACCTTGGTGGCGGGCTCGCCCTCCACCTCGCGCCACACCACGTCCTTGCGGGCGTGCAGGCGCGCGAGGGGCTGGGGCACGGACGCCACGGCGCCAGCGCCGGAGGCGACGACCTCGAGCATCATGGCCACGCCACCCACCTCGACCGGGTAGTCGGCCGGATCCAGGCGCGACCACGCCGCGGCGTCGGCGGCCGGGATCACGGCATGTTCGTCGTAGTACTCCACCTCATGGTCCTTGGGCGCGCAGAGGCCGGCGCGCTCGGTGTAGAGCTCAATGACGTGCAGGCCGGGACCGGCGGGGGAGGCTCCTTCGGGGAAACGCAGCAGAACAACGCGCGCACGCCCGGCCGCAAGCTCCTCGAGGGGATCGATCCCCTCGGGCAGCGGCCGGGCGTGCACCGTGTCTTCCTGATGCGTGTCCGTGAAGCGGATGAGCCACTTGGCTGGCATGACGCCGGGGGCGTAAGCCAGGTTCAATTCGGACACGAGCTACCGATCAGTCGACGGTGCGGACCACGTACACATCGCACGGGGCATTGTGGATGACGCCGGTGGCGACGGAGCCCAGCACGCGACCGAGGCCGTGGGTTCCGACGTTGCCGACAAAGATGACCTGGGCCGAGTTGTCCTTGGCGGCACCGATCAGGGCGTCGACCGGCTTGCCGAAGACGGCGCCGGACTCGATGGAGGCCTCGGGGTTCTCCTCGCGCAGGCGCACGGCGATGCGCTCGGCCAGCTTGCCGGCCTGATCTGCGTCGTCGAGGATCCAGGTGTCGGAACCGATGGTGACGACCTCGGTGTTGTCCTTGGAGTGAGCCGAAAGAACCAGCAGCTTGTCGCCGGTCTTGGCGGCGAGCTCAGCGGCGCGGCTGGCTGCCTTGAAGGCGGTCTCGGATCCGTCGACGCCGACGATGTAGGTGCTCATGGAAGTCCTTCCAATCAAATGAATCGCTGCGGCCTGCGGGATACCGGCGCGCGTGATGCTCTACTCCTCAGTGAGAATAGCGCGCCGAACCCCTCCGGGCACGGGGTTTGACCTCGGCTGTGGCGGGACTCGCGCTGCGGGCTCCCCCGCTCAGGCGAGGGAACGCAGCGCCTCGAAGTCGCTCGCGTCCGGCGCGGAGGTGCGCTCGGCGACGTCGGGGTGGCGCTCGAGCCACGAGCGGACGTACGGGCACACCGGTACCACCGCCAGGCCGGCGTCGAAGGTCTCGCGCAGCGCGGCGGCGACGAGGCGAGACGCCAGCCCCTGCCCGTTGTACGCCTCGTCCACCACGGTGTGGTGGAAGATGCGGCGCCCGTCGTGCTGCACATAGGCGGCAAAGCCGATGACCTTGCCGCCCTCTTGCAGCTCAAAACGGCTCTGCGCCGGGTCGTCGCCGATGCTGAACTCGGTCTCGCTCATGGTGTCCTCTTCTGCTGTGGCGTGGGGGTGAAGGCCCGACGGCGGGTGGTTGGCTCAGCCGCGCGGGCGCAGGCGGGTGGTCGGCAGGATC
>JALAHE010000283.1 GCA_022712075.1 Galactobacter sp. | reverse complement strand
GAACACCTCCACCCCCGTTCGCTCCGCGACCGAGCTCGACCTGGACCGCTACCTCGGGCTGTGGTTCGAGGTGGGAAGGCTCCCCCTGAAGTGGGAGGACGCCGAGGCCAGCTGCATCACGGCCCGCTACACCCTCAAGGACGACGGCAACATCGAGGTGGACAACCGCTGCTTCGACAACTTGGGACGTGCCTCCCAATCGCTGGGACGGGCTAAACGCGTCGAGGGCGAACCCGGCCAGCTGACGGTGTCCTTCCTGCCGCAGTTCCTGCGCTGGATCCCGTTCACCGAGGGCGACTACTGGGTGCTCAAGGTGGCACCGGACTACTCGGTGGCACTCGTCGGCACGCCCGACCGCGAGAACCTCTGGTTGCTGGCCCGCGAGCGCCAGGTCTCGCAGCAGGTCATGGACCACTTTCTCGCTGAGGCGGTGGAGGAAGGTTTCGACCTGAGCGGCTGGATTCAGCCCGTCCAGGACGGTCGAGTGGTCACCGATGAGCTTCTCGTCGAGGACGTCATCCGGACGGACTGAGGGACGGGGCCGAGGCGCCGCGGTGGCACTGATCGGCGCCGTGGTGTGGGTGTCCTCGCGGGGGTACTGAGAGGCTTCCGGCCCGGGCCCGGTCCTTGGCGATCCGGAACACCCATGCCAGGCTGAGCCCACCGCGTTTCCCCACCGCGGGGAAAGGTGTTCTCGCGTGCTGGATCTTCAATGGCGTCTCCAACGGCTTGATCCCGAGGCCTCGGAGGGGCTGCGCGTGATCGCCTTCTTCGACGCGCTGAGCGAGTCGCAGGTCAGCGTCGACGCCTTGCTGCGTTCGGCCGCTTCCCTCCTCGGCGCGCCGGTGGGCCTGCGGCTCGGCGAGAGCGCCCGCGTCAGCCTGGCCGCCACGGACGGAACTATGAGCAAGGGCGAGGCCGAGGTGGATCCCGGTTGGCCCACGAGCACGTGGGGCGCCTCGCGCGAGCACCGAGCCTTCGTGGTGCGCGAGGGCGGCGAGCGAAACGTGAACGACCTCTTGGTGCTGGAGCGCCTGGGTCTGGCCCTGCGCACGGCGGACGAGCGGGCCCGCACGCCAGGCGAACGGCCGGCGGCAGAGGTCTTGCTCGACGACGCCGCGAGCGTAGAGGATCGCGGCCGGGCCGCCGGTCGCCTGCACCTCCCCAATCAGGGCGTGCTGCGCGTGACCGCCACGCCCTTCGGCCAGGACCTCGGGCGCGGGAGTGCCAACGGCTCGCGCACCGCGGTGCTGTTCACCCCGGTCGGCATGCTGCGAGGCACCATCCTCATCGGTGCCGAGGCCGCCGGCGCTGCCACCCCGGGAGGCGAGCCGAGTCGCCAAGGCGAGGCAGCGGCGTCGGGAATTGACGGACTCCCCGCCGCGTGGCGGAGGGCCGTCACGGCCCTGCGGATGAGCAGCCAGCGCCGCCCCACCGTGTCCGCGGAGGACCTCGGGGACGCCCTGGCCTTGGCCGCGACCCCGGCGGACTCCCCGGATCAGCTACGCCTGACCGCCGCGCAGCAGCGCTTCGAGTGGACCGCAGAGACAGCCGAGGCGCTCGGCCTGGGCGAGAGCGTGCGCGAGGCTGCCCGCCTCCTTGGAGTGCACCACTCCACTTTGCAGCGCCGCCTCGAGGAGCTCTCTGGCGCGCTGGGCTTCGACGTCGCTACCCCGGACGGGCGCTTCCGCTTGCGCTGCGCGCACCTGGCCCGCACCTTCCACACCGCGCGTTTCTAGCCCTGCGCCACGTGGCGCACCCCCGCCAAGAAAGCGCGTCGCCGCGGCGGTAACGGACTGTGACGCGCGTCACCAGACTGGTGGTGAGCGGCGACGACGCCGCTCCGAGCGGATCCCGGTCTCTCCTTCTGGCCGTTGTTGAGGCCGGGTCCGCCACCCCCACCTTGAGGAGGATTTCGTGAGCAACACGCAGCTGGCCCGTCCCCCGTACGACCCCGAGCTCGTCGGCGCCGTTGGCCCGTTCCCGTCCGCCGTGACCGACGCGGCGTCGTTCCAGGCCTTCCGCGAGAGCCCGGCGCTTGGGCTCGCCGAACTGGAGCCGCTCTTCCGTCAGCACCGCCTTGAGTACTCGGAGGTCGTGGCACCCGGGCCGCGCGGCGACGTGATCCTGGGCGTGCTCCGCCCGGCCGGCACCGCTGGCGAGGCGCTGCCGGTGCTGTACGACATTCACGGCGGCGGCATGGTCTTCGGCGATCGCTTCACCTCGTTCATGCCCGAGGTGTTGGAGTGGAGCGCCGAGTTCCGCATGGTGATCGTGTCGCCGGAGTACGGGCTTGCCCCCGAGGTGCCGGCGCCGGGTGGCGCACTCGATTGCTTCGCCGGGCTCAAGTGGGTCGCGGAGCACGCCGATGAGCTCGGCATCGACGCCTCGCGCATCATCGTGGGCGGGGCGTCCGGTGGCGGCGGCCTGGCCGCGAGCGTCGGCCTGCTCGCGAGGGACCACAGCGGCCCGTCGTTGCTGGCGCAGATGCTCCTGTGCCCGCAGCTGGAGGACCGGCACCAGACGGTGTCGTCCCGGCAGTTCTCGGCGGAGACCGGCGCGATTGACCCCTGGCCCCGCGAGACCAACGCCTTCGCGTGGGAGCAGCTGCTTGGCGCCGGGCATGCCGAGCGCGAGGTGGACATCTACTCCTCTCCCGCCCGTGCCACGGACCTGTCGGGTCTGGCGCAGACGTACATCGACTGCGGCGGCAACGAGGTCTTCCGCGACGCCGACGTCGCCTACGCGTCCCTGCTCTGGGAGAGCGGCGTCAGCACCGAGCTGCACGTCTGGCCGGGCGGATTCCATGGGTTCGACATGCTGTCGCCGGCCGCGCCGGTCTCCCACGACGCGCGCGCGGCGCGCGTGAAGTGGCTCCGCCGGGTGCTCGACGCCGCTGCGCCGGCCGCCGGGTGATCGCCCGTTCTCGCTGAAAACAGTTTGTGCGACGCAGAACGGCTTAGAAACCGTTCTGCGTCGCACAAAACCGTTGGGAACTGCGGCAGGGCAGCTACCCCAGCGTCACGGGCTTCACGATGTCGGCGTAGATCAGGATCACGCCCATCACGAGCATGAGCGCGGCCACGGTGTACGTCACGGGCAGCAGCTTGGAGATGTCCACCGGCCCCGGGTCCTTGCGCTTGAACACGCGGTTGAAGGTCTTGCGGACCTTCTCCCACAGCGCGCCGACCACGTGCCCGCCGTCCAGCGGCGTCAGCGGGATCAGGTTGAACACGAACAGCGCGATGTTGAGCGAGCCCAGCAGCGACAGGTAGGACGCCACCTTGTCCTTCACCGACACGGTGTCCATGGCGGTGATGTCGCCGGCCAGGCGGCCCACGCCCACGATGGACATCGGCCCGTTCGGGTCGCGCGGCTCGGGGCTGAAGGCGGCCTTGGCCACGCCGATCACGCGCGCCGGCAGATCAATCACCACGCCGGCCACGGCCTTCACGTTTTCACCGACAAACGCGGGGACCTCCCAGATGGGCTTGGGCAGGGTGGCGACCGTCGAGCCAATGCCGGCAAACCCGACGTCGGCCCTTTTCACGGAGCCGTCCGCGTTCTTTTCCGCCTGGCCCAGGCGGTCAACCACGGGACGCGAGGTCTTGATGGGCGTCAGCGTCGTGGAGTGCTCCACGCCGTCGCGCGTGTAGGTCACGGCGATCGGCGCCCCGGCCTTCGCCTGGATCGCCGAGGTCAGCGTGTCCCACTCCGTCTGGGAGACGCGGCGCCCGTCCACAGAGGTGATGACGTCGCCGGCGCGCAGGCCGGCAGCGTAGGCCGGGCCCGGGGTGTCCCCCGCCTGGCAGGTCTGCGTGGCCGTGTCGGAGGACCCGCGCGCCGCCTGCTGCTCCTGCGTCAGGACGCACTGGTACACCTCGGAGACCGTGGTGGTCGCCGTGGACGTCCCGAAGCCGACCAGCACGATCGAGAAGAACACGAACGCCAGGATCAGGTTCATGAACGGCCCGCCGAGCATGATCACGATTCGCTTCCACACCGGCAGGTCAACGAACAGGCGCCCGCGATCCCCCGGCTGCAGCGTCTCCGCCTCGACGCGCTTGGCCTCGTCGGAAAGGTTCTGGAAGAAGCCGGAGCGCGAGGTCTTGACCGTGCCGTCCTTGGCCGGCGGGTACATGCCGACCATGGAGATGTAGCCGCCCAGCGGCAGCAGCTTGATGCCGTACTCGGTCTCCCCCTTCTTCTTGGAGAAGATCGTGGGGCCAAAACCGACCATGTACTGCGGCACGCGCAGTCCAAACTTCTTGGCGGGCAGCAGGTGCCCCACCTCGTGCAGCCCGATCGAGAGGCCGATGCCCAGCAGGATGATGAGCGCACCCAGCACGTAGGCCAGGATCGTTTCGAACATCAAGCGTCCTTCAGTGAGTTCTTCTTCAATGCCCGACGGCGGGTGGTTGGCTCGGGCGGTGTCGCCAGCGCTAGGCGCGGGCTGGGGTGAGCCTACCGGCGGTGGCTGTTACTGGGCTGTGGTGTCGGGACCGTAGTTGCGACGCTCCTCGTCGCTCATGGCGGCCCAGGTGGCGTCGTCCGGCGGGCAGACGGCGATCTCCGGGTGCGGGGTGACGGCCCAGCGGGCGCGAGCGGCGGCGCGGGCCCAGCGCTCGGCGGTCAGCACGGAGTCGATCGTGACCGGGCCGGTGCCGATGATGGCGTCTGGGTGGTACTCGTGCACCACGGAAGCCACGGTGTCCACGATGTCGAGGAAGCCGATCTTGCCGTCGTGGAAGGCGTGCACCGCCTCCTCGTTTGCAGCGTTGTAGACGGCCATGTGCGTGGGGCTGGTCTGCTGCGCCTCGATGGCGAGCTTGATGGCCGGGAACGCCTCGTGGTCGATGGG
>JALAHE010000282.1 GCA_022712075.1 Galactobacter sp. | reverse complement strand
CTCAGCGGACGAGGCGTGTGGCGGCCGCGCGGATCGATGCGGACGCGGCCGGTGGCCGGGTCATGCGGGACGTCGACGGGCAGCCCGTAGGCGGCCTCGAGGTGCTCGGGGGTGAGCACTTCGAGTGCGCGTCCCTGGGCCAGGACGCGCCCGGCGCTCATCAGGACGAGGTCGTCCCCCACGCGGGCAGCATGATCAAGGTCGTGCAGGACTACGCCCACGGCGACGCCGTGGTCCTCGGCCAGGTCGCGGATCAGATCGAGGGTCTGGACTTGGTAGCGCAGGTCAAGGTGGTTGGTGGGTTCATCCAGGAGCACGACGCCGGTCTCTTGAGCCAGGCACGCTGCCAACCAGACGCGCTGGAGCTCGCCTCCCGAGAGCTCGCCGGCGGCACGCGTGGCCATGGAGGCCACGCCGGTGGCGAGCATGGCGCGTTCCACCGCTGCCCGGTCCTGGGCAGTGGCCCCGGCCAGGCGCCGCCGATAGGGGTGGCGACCGAAGGCCACGAGCTCGCTCACGGAGAGGCCCTGCGGCGCCGTCCGTGACTGGGCAAAGAGTGTGACCTCGCGGGCAAAGTCGCGGGGGCTGAGGCTCAGGGCGTCCTCGCTGGGGGCCGCGGAAGTGGCACCCAAGGTGATCCGGCCGTCGTCGGGCCGGTGAAGGCGGGCCAGGCTCCGCAGGAGCGTGGACTTGCCACTGCCATTGGGCCCTACGAGGGCCGTCACGCGGCCGGGTCGTAGACCAAGGGTGACGCCGTGGACCACGCGTTCCTTGCCAAAACCGAGGCGCAGCTCGGAGCCGCGCAGTGCGCGTGGGGTGCGCACGGCGGCGTCTACGGCACGAGAACGTGCTGGGGGCATCGTGGAAGTCCTGGGGGTGGGAGCCGTCGCCCGCTCCTACTTAGGCGAGCCTTGCTTCCTTAAGGCTAGGACTCGTGTCCGATGTCCGCAATCAAGCCTCGAGGCCAGACGATACGGCGTTTCGGCCACGCGCTTCGAAAGCCCCGGGAGTCACACCCATGACGCGCTTGAAGGAGGCGATGAACGTACTGGGCTGGGCGTAGCCAAGCAGGGCCGCCACCTCCTGCACCTCGAGCCCCTCGGCGAGCAACTCCACGGCGTGATGCACGCGCAGCACCTGACGCCACTGCTGGAAGGAGAGGCCAGTCTCCGAGCGGAAGAGGCGGGTCATGGTGCGCTCGCTCAAGCCCAGCTCCCGCGACCAGTCCCCCAAACCACGCGCATCGGTGGGATCCTCCAGAAGCGACTGGACCACGGGGTCAAGTCGCCCCACGCTGGGCACCTGCAGGGCGAGCTGTCGCGCCGCCGGCGCCAGCGCATCGAACACCACGGCCTCGGCGTTGAGCCGCGCCTGCTCGGTGAGATCGGTGCCCTCGAGGTAGGTCAGCAGCGATTCGAGGACGGGGCTCATCTCCACCGCCACCGGGGTCGACGTGCCAAATTCGGGCCGCAGCCGCGAACGATTGGGGTCGAAGAGCGCATCGCACAACTGCGTGTTGGCCGTCATACGGCCGGCGTGCTCCAGCCCGGCGGGAAGCCAGATGCCGTGCCCCTGCGGCACGGTCAGGACGAGCCCCTGCAACTGGACGGTCATCGTGCCGCCGCGCACCCAGACCAGCTCGTGCAGGGGATGCGAATGCGGCTCGAACTGGAGTGGAACAGGGACCAGCGAGCTCTCGGCATGGATCGCGAACGGGGGCGTCACCCGCTCGGGGGAATCCACTTCGGCGAGCACCACGGTGCTTTTCTCTCGACGCCAGGAACCACGCTGTGGCGGGCTGGGACGCGGCGAGGTCATAGGTGCGAGTCTACGAAACGGCTCCGATGTGGCCCGCACGAGCCAACCTTGCTCGGCAACGAAAAACCGAGCCCTCCTGGACTTTCCGCATACTCGAGGACGCGGTTTGTTCTGGAGGGCTCGGTTTTTAGAGCGGCGCGGAGCTCAGCCCTGCGGATCCTCCGCGCGGCCGCCGAGCCAGCGCACCATCTTAGGATCGGCGTGGTCGAAGAATTGGGACTCCCCGGCGTCCAGCGCCTCGATGGCGGCCAGGTCCTCCGGCGTGAGCGTGAGCTCGGCGGCGGCGAGATTCTCTGCGATGCGCTCGGGGCGCACGCTCTTGGCAAGGGCCACGACGTCGCGCGACACCACCCACGCCAGGATCACCTGCGCCACCGAGGCGCCGTGCTCCGCCGCGATGCGCACCAACACGGGGTGCTCGAAGATGCCGTTGCGCCCCTCGGCGAAGGGCGCCCACGCCTGAACCGCAACCCCCTCGGCCTGCAGAGCCGCCACTTTTTCGCGGCGCTGGTGGAAGGGATTGACCTCAATCTGGTTGACCGCCGGCGCCACTTCGTTGTGCAGGGCCAGGTCAACCACGCGGTCCACGGGGAAGTTGGAGACCCCGATCTCCGTGGCGCCGCCCTGGGCCTGCAGGGCCTCCATGGCCCGCCACTGCCCGTAGACGTCGCCCATGGGCTGGTGCATGAGGAAGAGGTCGACGCTCTCCAGGCCGAGGCGCTCGAGGGAGCGGGTCAACGCACGCTCGGCGTTGGCCTGCGCGGGGGCGCGCTGGATCCAGAGCTTGGTCGTGACAAACACGTCCCCGCGGGGCAGGCCGACCGCGCGCAGGGCCGCACCCACGGCTTCTTCGTTGCCGTAGGCCGCGGCGGTGTCGATGTGCCGATAGCCGGCCTGCAGCGCCGCTTCGACGGCAGCCTGGGTCTCGTCGGCCGGAATCTGGTAGACGCCAAAGCCGAGCAACGGCATGGACGCGCCGTGGGGAAGGGACAGGTTCTTCATGGCTGACTCCTCGTCAGGTGAACGGCGTGGGAACGGTGTGCGCTCCCGGCGCGGTGCGCGCCGGGCGGCCCGTTCCCCAGCATGCTCCTGCGCGGCCCCGCGCGGGAGCCCCCGACGGACCCGGTACCGGCAGCTCCTCCCTCGCAGCGCTACCCGGCCAGGATGAGGAGCTCCCCAATCTCGCAGCGCAAGGTCCGGCAGATCGCCACGAGGGTGGAGAATCGGATGGCCTTGGCGCGATCGTTTTTCAGGACCGAGAGGTTGACGATCGAGACGCCCACCGCGGCGCTGAGCTCCGTGACCGTCATGCCCCGCTCGGCGAGCAGTTCGGTCAGGCGGCAGTGGACGCCGGAGAGGTCCTCCTCGAGGCGTTCGGCCGGGCTCACACCAGGCCCTCCACGTCCTTGGACAGGCGCGCGTTCTTGGCCGCCAGGCGCACGCCGGCGCTGAGCAGCTCCACGACGATGATGATGATGATCGCGACCCAGAGCGGGGTCAGCGGGAACTCAATCTGACCGCCGAAGTATGGGGCCTGCGGCAGCGCCTCGGTGTAGTCGACGGTGCCGTCCGGCGAGCTTTCGGCACGGTCGTACAGCTTGGCCAGCTCCTCGCTCATGTTCGGATCCATCTGCCATGACGGCAGCGCCGCGTTGGCGGCATTGGCCTGGCCGGAGACTTTGAGGATCTGCCCGCCGAAGCCGGCCGCCATGACGACGATCGCGGTCCACCAGGCCCACGAGCGCAGGCGGGGGTCAAAGGCGCGGCCACCAAGGATCGCGGTGCACGCGCGGCGGATCAGCACCGCGACGGCGATGCACCCCACGGCGATGAGCAGTTCGCCGCCGGCCAGCAGCAGGCGTGTGCCGGGGCCAAGCCCGCTCAGGACGAGGTCGCCGACACGGAACTCGCCGGAGACAAACCGCTCATCGCCCTCGCCGTTCTGGTACTCCGCCATGCCGACTGGAAGGGCCGGCCAGTAGTTGCCGAGCGGCACGTTCGAGAGGGTCACCTCGGGGCTCGCGAGCGCGTTCACGACATGCCCCACACCACCGAGTGAGAACACCACAATGGCGCCCGTGGCCCAGGTGCGCGCGAGGTCAACGGCCACACGCCCGTCGCGTTGGCCGCGGCGTTCCTTCCAACCCGGGCGCAGCAGCGCCCACGCCGAGTAGCCGAGCACCCCGACGCCCACGGCCAAGATCAGCAACGGAAACCACGCAATGAGCGTCACGCCGCACCCCCTTTATCGTTCATCGTTAATATCGATGAACGATAAGTTAGTGGGCGCCGGGCACGCCGACAAGGGGGACGTCCGAAAAAGTGGAGGGCCGCGCCGTCGTGCATTGAGGCTCCGCGAAAACGGCCACAGGGCCGCCCGAAAGCGCGGAGTGTGTCCGAAACCGCGGAGTGCGGCACGGAGGGCCGGTCAGCCCAGGCGACCGCCGGATTCCTCGAGGTAGCAGGCCGCGCAGAGCGACTCGTAGGAGACGTCCTCGCCGTCAATGGCGACCTGATCGCCGTCGAACACGATCTTGCCGTCCACGCGGCGCGTGTTGAACACGGCCTTGCGCCCGCAGCGGCAGATGGTCTTGAGCTCCTCGAGCGTGTGCGCCACCTCGAGCAGGCGCTGCGCGCCGGGGAAGGCGTGCGTCAGGAAATCGGTGCGGATGCCATACGCGAGCACCGGGACGTTATCCAGGACGGCGATGCGCAGGAGGTCGTCCACCTGCTCCGGCGAGAGGAACTGCGCCTCGTCCACGAGCAGGCAGGCCACCGGCGGCACGTCCACGTGGGGCACGAGGGACTCGGGCGCATCCCCGCGCGAGGCCTGCGCGAAGAGCTCGCGCACGTTGCCGTCGGCCGGGATCACGAGGTCCACGGGACGCGTCACGCCGAGGCGGGAAACGATCGCCGTATCGCCCTTCGTGTCCACGCCGGGCTTGGCCAACAGCACGCGCTGCCCGCGTTCCTCGTAGTTGAACGCCGCCTGCAGCAGACCCGTCGACTTGCCGGAGTTCATGGCTCCGTAGCGGAAGTACAGCTTGGCCAAGGCGGGCCTTTCACGTGGGTGGTGCGGGGGCGCGGATCAGTCTAGTCGGCGCAGGCGACGGCCCCGGGAGCCGTGACTCCCGGGGCCGTCGCCACTCGGTGGGATCAGTAGCGCACGCGGCGCGCGGCGACCGTCGCGAGGCCGCCGGCCAGCAGCGCCAGGACGCCCAGGCCCGCGGCGCCGAAGCCCTCGAAGCCGGTCTGGGCCAGCCCCTCGGTCGGCACCGGCTTGGCGACGGGCGCGGCCTTGGCCACCTCGGCGGCCTTGCTCGGTGCGGCCGTGGCCGGCTTGGCCGGCTTGGCCGGCACGGGCTTGGCGGGCTTTGTCACGGACACCGGCTTCGCAGGCTTGCCCGGCGTGGTGTCGGGGTCGTCGACGCCGGACTCCTCGTCCAGCGCGGAGGCGATGGAGCGCGCGAAGTCGGCCGCGGCGTCAGCATCGGCGCCGAAGGTCGCGCGGTACCACGCGGCCAGCTCGGCGCGGGAGCCGCCGGACAGATACGCCTCGATCGCATCGTTGTAGGAGTCGGTGGTCTCCGCGCCGAAAAGCAGGTCGAGGAAGGTCAGCGCATCCTCGGACAGGAAGAAGCCGATGGCCTCGTCCTCGGTCTGGATCCGCGTCATGGCGTCGTCGATCATCGCGAGCGTCACGAGATCGTCGTCGCTGAGCGAGGCAACGTGCTTCGGGTCGCTCTTCGGGAAGCGCTCCTTGAGGTCCTGCAGGTACTCCTCGCGCAGCGCCGGATCGATCGTGGCGCCGGATTCCTCGGCCGCGGCCGCGTCGGCCTGGGCCTGATTCGCCTCGGTGGTCGAGGTCGCCTCCGCCGGCAGCTCGATGCCGGCGCTCGGCGCGAGGGCGCGGGCCGCGAGCGGGTTCAGCGCGGCGAAGGGATCGGCCGCGTCGGCGGGCTCGGCGTCCGCGGCCGGGGCGGCCTCAGCCGCGACCTCGGCGGAGGGAACGGACGACGACGCGTCGGCGGACGGGACGCCGGAGGCGTCGGCCTGGGAGCCGCCCTGCTCCTGGGACGGCGCGACGTCCCCGGGCGCACCGGTGCCAGCCGCGGGCACCGCGGAGGCGGGCGTCTCGGCGGCGGGCGTCTCGGAATCGCCGGCGGCGCCGTCACCGGCGGGGGCGCTCGTGGCCGGGGCCTCCGGCTCCTCGGAGGCGGGGACGGAGGCCTCTTCCGAAGAGGAGTCCGTCGACGCCGAGGGGACGGGGCTCTCCGCGGCCTCGCCGGCCGGGGTCGCAGAGGCCGCCTCCGAAGGCGCGGCAGGAGCCGCGGGCGCCTCGGGCACGGCAGGAGCGGCGGGAGCCGCCGGGGCCTCGTTCGCGACGGCGGCCGCGGGGGTTGAGGCGGGCGCAGCGTCAACGGCCGGAGCAACCGGAGCCACCGAAACCGCGGGCGCCGGGGCCGCC
Organism: Galactobacter sp.; assembly: GCA_022712075.1. Taxonomy (GTDB): domain Bacteria; phylum Actinomycetota; class Actinomycetes; order Actinomycetales; family Micrococcaceae; genus Galactobacter. The sequence goes on along the minus strand of JALAHE010000282.1, from coordinate 6,393 downwards.
GCGGGAGCCGAAGCCGAGGCTGCAGCGAGGGACGCCGCCGCGTCGTCGTCGGCCATCGCCCCCGCCGCGGGGGCCAGCGTCAGCGCGGCCCCCAAGGCCGCTGCGGAGGTGACGGAAAGGGCTCGACGGGTGGCAGGGCGGGACATGGTGCTCCTCGGCAACGGCGCGGCGTGTGTAGTGCCATCATCGTTTCAGAGAAACGCCCCCACACAGGAGGCAAAACGCCATTCGTCACCTGCCCGTTATGCGTAGCGCGGAGGTAGTCCACGTCCCTGGGGATCACGCGCCCCGCGGCGGTAAATCCCGGCGGCTGCGCAGGACGAGGTGCAACTAGACGCGGGCCATCTGTCCGGCCATCACCAAGGCACCCATGAGCTCGGCGCGCTCGCCCCACACCGAGGCGGCCAACTCGACCTCGGCCGAGCTACCGGGGAGGGCAAAGCGATGGACCGAGGCCCGCACCCCGCGCACAAAGGGCTCACCGGAGGCCCCGAGTTCGCCGCCGAGAACCACGGCCGCTGGGTTCAGCAGATTGCACAACGGGGCGAGCACGACGCCCAGGGTGCGGCCGCTCTCCTCGAGGATGCGGTGCGCCGTGGGATCGGTCAGCTCGGCCAGCCGGATGTGCTGGGGGTCGAGCTGCGGGTGCGTGTATCGCAGCTCCTCCGTCACGGCCGAAAGCGTCACCACGGTTTCAAGGCATCCCCGCCCCCCGCAGCGGCAGAGTTCGTTGTGCCCGGACAGGCGCGTGTGGCCGATCTCGCCGGCCAGCCCCCTGGATCCGCGGTACACCTCTCCGCGCATGACCATCGCCGCACCCACGCCGTTCGACACCTTGATGTAGACAAAGTCCTCGAGCGCGCGCCCCTCGCGGCCGTGCAGCTCGCCCCAGGCGCCGAGCACGGCGTCGTTCTCCACGTGCACCGTGGTGCCCAGGTAGGACTCGAGTTCGCGCTTCGGTTCGAGCCCGACCCAGCTGGACAGGATGGTCGGCGAGCACACCTGCCCCGTCTCACCGTCCAGCGGCCCCGGGATGCCGGCCACGACGAGCGACGGGTGCTTGACGGCAAGGTCCTTCACGAGCTGATGCAGGTAGCGCCCGGCCAACTCCATGGCCTCACGGGCCCGAAGGTCCACATCGATGTGGAGTTTCACCTCGCCAAGCACCTGGCCGGCGTCATCTCCGAGGGCCACCCGGACGCGTCGGTGTCCGAAGTCCACGGCACCCACCACCGTCCCTTGCGGAACGATAGACAGCGTGCGCGCTGGGCGGCCACTACCCGTCCCGGGTCCCTTGCCCCGCACGGTTTCGGCGACGAGCCCGTCGTCGACGAGCCGCGAAACGACCTGCGCAACGGTGCTCGACGACAGCCCGGAGCGCTCGACCAGATCGGTCCGCGTGAGCTCGGGCGCGGTGTTGATCAGCTGCAGGAGGAGGTCGGCGGCGCGCCCGCGCCCGGCCCCCATGGTCTTCGTGGACATGCAGAGAGCTTAGAACAGTTCGAGACCAGTTTTAGTCCAGTTTTGGATAAAAATGTGCCGCCTTGCTCGCCATTCTCGCGATCAATTCGCCATAAATGGATCTATTGACGCCACTCGGGGCGCCTGCTTAGTGTTATTCGGGTCACATTAGGAGTGGAATCGGAGAAATTCTGTTTCACGCGCTCATGTCGGCGACACGCATGTGCTGTGACCCACCGCACAGGCGAGGGGTCGCGGATGCGGGGTGCGTGGAGTCGGTTCCGCCCCAGTCGGCCCCTCCGTGACCGCCCCGGCAGCTCAGCGGCGGACGCCCAGCAGCGGTGGCCGATGCCCCGTCACTACCCCAAGGACGTGCAATGACCACCACCCAGCCGAGAAGACAAGGCCGCGCCCGAGCGGCCGCCCTACTGACCTCAACACTCGCGGCAAGCTTCCTCCTCATCACCACTCCCCCGGCGGGGACGGCCGAGGCCGCCCTGCAGCCCGGACTTTCGGGGCTCTCGAGGGCAGCGGCGGCCGAGGGCATCGTGATGCTCCAGAACGACAACAACGTCCTGCCGCTCTCCGCCAACCGGAAGGTCTCGGTCTTCGGTCGCGTGCAGGTGAACTACTTCGCCGTGGGCTACGGTTCCGGCGGCGACGTCAAGACGCCGTACCGCACGAACCTCATCGACGGCCTGCGCAAGAACCCCGGCATCTCCGTCAACGAAACCCTGGCCTCCACGTACAAGACGTGGGCCGACGCCAACAAGCCGAGCGACGGTTCGTGGGGCAACTGGCCCACGAGCTACCCTGAGATGCCCCTCACCGACGTCCAGGTTCGCGACGCCGCGGCAGCATCGGACACGGCAGTGGTGGTCATCGGCCGCTCGGCCGGCGAGGACCGCGAGTCGAGCGATACTGAGGGCAGCTACCGCCTCACGGCCGCCGAAAAGGACATGCTGGCCAAGGTCAACGCCAACTTCCAGAAGATCGTGGTGGTGCTCAACACGGGCAACCTCATCGACATGAGCTGGCAGGCCGACTACCCCAACATCGACTCCGTGCTCTACGCCTGGCAGGGCGGCATGGAGGCCGGAACGGCCGTCGCAGACGTGCTCTCCGGCGACGAGTCCCCCTCGGGCAAGCTGCCCCAGACGATCGCCAAGAAGCTCTCGGACTACCCGAGCCACGCCAACTTCGGCAACCGCGAGTTCAACAACTACGCCGAGGACATCTTCGTCGGCTACCGCTACTTTGAGACCTTTGCGCAGGACAAGGTCCTCTACCCGTTCGGCTACGGCCTGAGCTACACCTCCTTCAAGACCGAGACCGGCCAGGTCTCGGAGAAGGACGGCAAGATCACCGTGCAGGCCAAGGTCACCAACACCGGCCAAGCCCGCGGCAAGGAGGTCGTCCAGGTCTACTACGGCGCACCCCAGGGCAAGCTCGGCAAGGCGGCGAAGTCGCTGGTCTCCTACGCCAAGACCTCGCCCCTGCAGCCGGGTGCAAGCGAGACCGTCTCCCTGACGTTCCCCGTCTCCGAGCTGGCGTCCTACGACGACGGCGGGTACACCGGCCACGAGTCCGCCTGGGTCCTCGAGGCCGGCGACTACCCGCTGTATGTGGGTAGCGACGTGCGCGCCGCAACGAAGGTCGGTTCCCATTCGGAGCCCGCGACTCGCGTCACCGAGCAGCTGGAGCAGGCCTCCGCCCCGCGTAGCGCCTTCAATCGCTGGCACGCCGGCGAGGGAACCGACGGCGCCACGAAGCTGACGACGGACCAGCCGGTCCCCGTGGAGAAGGCGAACCAGCTCAAGCCGCGCATCGAGTCCCACATTGCCGAGAAGGCCCCGACCCTTCCGTCCGGTCAGGGCGACAAGGGCATCGACCTCATCGATGTTTACTCCGGCAAGAAGACCATGGACGAGTTCATCGCGCAGCTCAGCCTGCAGAACCTCGTGGATCTCACCTCCGGCGCGGGCCCCATGGGCCACAGCTTCGGCATTCCCGGTAATGCGTCTGTCTACGGCGGCGTCAACACCACCCTGCGGGACACCTACGGGATCCCCGCGATGTCCACGACCGACGGCCCCTCCGGCATCCGCATGACGGCCCCGGCCTCCCTGCTCCCCATCGGCACGCTCCTGGCTTCGACGTGGAACGACCGTCTCGTTGAGCAGCTCTACGCCGGCGTCGGGCAGGAGATGCTCCTCAATGGTTCGGACGCGCTGCTCGCGCCCGGCATGAACATCGTCCGCCACCCGTTGGCCGGTCGAAACTTCGAGTACTTCTCCGAGGATCCCATCCTCACGGGCTCCATGGGTGCCGCGACGACGCGCGGCCTGCAGTCGCAGGGCGTCTCCGCGACCCCGAAGCACTTCGCCGCGAACAATCAGGAAGTCAACCGCAACCGCAACGACTCCCGCGTGTCCGAGCGCGCCCAGCGCGAGATCTACCTCAAGGGCTTCGAGATGGTCATGAAGTCCGCCAAGCCGGATCACATCATGACCGCTTACAACCGGGTCAACGGTTCGTGGGCGCACCAGAACTTCGACCTGGCCACGACGATCCTCCGCGATCAGTGGGGCTGGGACGGCGTGGTGATGACCGACTGGTGGATCCAGAACGAGCTCTGCTCCGACATCTCCCTGAAGCCCACCACCCTGGGCGGAAACGCCTGCCGCATCCGTTCCGGCGTCGACGTCCTGATGCCGGGCGAGCGGAATCTGACGGAGGGCAGCCCGGTCGCGGCCGTCAACGCCGGCAACCTGAACCTCGGTGAGGTCCAGCGCTCCGCCAAGGTCACCCTGGACTTCGCGATGAAGTCCTCGACCTTCCGCAAGGCGCACCAGCTGCCCCTGGCCGATTACTCCCCGACCCAGTGGTTCGAGGTGGATCAGCCCGAGCTGGCCGCAGCACCGCAGCTCACCTCGCTGACCCTCGACGGCAAGTCCGTCAGCGGTTTCAGCCCGTCCACACTCGAGTACACCGTGTACTCCAAGGACCTCACGACCTTCCCCAAGGTCGCGGCGGTGGCCGCCAACGGCGCCACTGCAACGATTACGCAGGCCAGCGCCGGCTCGCCGTACGCCACGATCCTTGTGGTCGCTGCCGACGGCGCGCAGTCCCGCTACCGCATCTACTGGTCAGATGACGCGAACCTCCCGCAGCCCGAGGGCACGCAGAAGGCGCTCATCCGTTCGGTCAACGTGAACGGCTCGCCGTTCCTGCCCTTCTACGAGACCACGTACAACTACACCCTGGATAAGTTCACGGCCGATCAGATCACCATCGACAAGGTCGTGGCCCCGGAGGGCGTCACGGTCAAGCAGATCCGTGACGGCAACCGCATCATCCTGCGCGCCGACACCGACGCGCATCGTCGCGACTATGTCTTTACGGTGGTTCCGCCGGTGAAGCCGATCTCCCCCGTGGCCGACGACTTCTCGGGTGAGGCCCTGAAGAAGGAATGGACCGTCGATGCCCCCACCTCCAAGCTCGTAAAGAAGGACGGAAGCGTCCAGATCACCACGGACGCGGGGGATTGGCACCAGAACGGCGGAGGCCAGAAGAACACGGTGTGGCAGAACGCTGCCGGAGACTGGACCTCGGTCACCGAGTTCAGCTACGACCGCCTCCCCTTCCAGTCCTACCACCAGCTCGGTGTCGTCGTGTTCCAGGATCCCGACAACTACCTCCAGCTCCGCCTGGGCTACAACAACTGGAACGGGCAGCAGGCCACCCCGCTGCAGTTCACCGTGAAGAACGAGACCCGCGCCGTCGCGGCGGAGACCAGCATCAACGCTGCCTCCCTCGCACCGGCCCCTGGCCAGCCGGTTCAGCTGCGCGTCACCAAGGCCAAGAGCGTGTACACCTTCGCGGTGAGCGTTGACCGCGGTGCCACGTGGAATCCGGTGGGAACCACCTTCACCAAGGAGATGGCCCAGCCGAAGTTCGGCCTGCAGTCCCTCCACGGCGCGGCCAACACGAGCACCGACCAGGGCGGCGGGCCGACCGCCGGTCAGCCCATGGTGCCGATCGACGTGAACTACGACGCGGTGACCTTCTCCGACGTCAAGCCGGAGCCCGAGGTGACGCCGACGGTTCCGACCGCTCCCGTGACCAAGCTGGCCGCCACCGGAAACACCACGCTGAAGATGGCAACCCAGTCGTTCTTCCGCACCTCCGGGCTGCAGCTCGAAAACTGCTCCGGCGCCTGCACGGGCCAGAACGTCGGCTACACGGCCAACGGCCAGTACCTCCTCTACAACGTCGAGGCGCCGCACGCCGGCGAGTACACCGTGGCACCGCAGATCTCCGGTGGTTCCGCCGCCGGCGGCCTGGACCAGATCTCGTTCTCGGTGCTCGTGGACGAGAAGACCGAGACCACGTTTGTGCGTGGCGGAGGCACGGGAGGCTGGCAGAACTGGGTCCGCCTGGCCGGCCAGACCGTGAAGCTTCATCAGGGGCTGAACAAGGTCAAGGTCCTCGCCAATAGCGGTGGCGTGAACTTCGACAACCTGCAGTTCACGACACCCGCGCCGCAGCGCGAGCTCTCGGTTGTCCCCGCCGCCGAGCCCCGTTGCACCGCCGGCAAGGCCTTCGTGGGCGTCACGGTGAAGAACACGGACAGCGTCCCGCTGGACGTGGAGATCTCCACGCCGTTCGGTACCAAGTCCTTCACCGGCGTGGCCCCGGGCAAGAACGCCTTCAACCAGTTCGCCACGCGCCTCGCGGCCGTCGACGCCGGGCAGGCAACGATCACCGTCACCGCCACGGTTGACGGGCGCGTCGTGACCTCCACCCAGAAGGTCGACTACGCGGCGTCGAGCTGCAAGTAACCCGACACCGGGTGGCCCCCGCGCCCCCCGCCCGGGGCCCCGCCCCCCCGGCGGGGGCGGCCGGGCGGGGCCCGGAGGCCCGCGGGGG
>JALAHE010000281.1 GCA_022712075.1 Galactobacter sp. | reverse complement strand
GAACGAACCGGAGGAAAAACGGGGCCCCCACCCCGTTCTTCACCCCGACCCGAGACCATCGGTGGCGTCGTGACATATCCTGATGCCAAGGTTTGCGTGCGCGATGCACACAGACTGGAGACGGGCCGGGGGGCCCGATCTGACGGAAGATTCCCGAAATGTGACGCAGATCACATTTTTGGATCCGTTGGACGCTGTTGGGGGGGAGCAGATCATGCAGGACACCAAGCGCGCGACGACGCTCGATGACATGTCGCTCATGGACGCCATTCGGCGCGGGGACGACGACGCCCTCGGCCGCTGGTGGATGGAGTACCACCCGCGACTCACGGCCTACATCCGTTCGCGCAACCGGGCCCTCGACGCCGAGGACACCGCCTCCCGCGTCCTCGAGCGCACCGCCATGGCCCTGCGCTCCGGCGGCGGCCCCCGCGAGTCCGTGGCCGCCTACCTCTTCCGCGCCGCCCGCAACGCGATCGCCGACGCCGGCCCGGCCTTCCTCCTCGAGGACGACCTGAACGACGACGCGGACGACCGCATCGCCGAGCCGCACTCGGCCGTGCCGGCGCAGCTCATGATCAACCGCACGCTCGGGCGCCTGCGCCCCACCGACGCGCGTCTGCTCCAGCACGTGCTGATCCAGGGCGAGAGCGTGCACGAGGCCTCGACCCGCATGGGCGTGAGCCCCGGCGTCACCTCGGCCCGCCTCTACCAGGCCAAGCGCGCCTTCCAGGCCGTGTGGGTCCAGGACCACGTGGACGTCAAGGCGGCCCCGAACGAGTGCCTTCCCTTCCGCGTGGTGATCGGCGACGTCCTCTCCGAGCGCGCCTCCCGCGAGACCCGTGAGTCCTTTTGGGCCCACGCCGACTTCTGCAGCGGCTGCGCTGGCGCGGCCGACGCCGCCCAGCGCGACTCGAGGCGCCTCGGCGTCTTGGTGCCGGCCATCCTGGCCCCGCTGGGCTTCGTTGGCGGCCCGGCCGCCCTGCTCGCGGCGCCATGGGCGGGCGCCAGCGCCGGAACGGCCGTGGCGACGGGACTGGCTGCGGCCGCCGGGGCCGCCGGAACCGGCGCGGCCGTTGCATCGGCCGGAACCACGGCGGGAGCCGTGGCCGCCGCGTCGTCGGGCGTTGCTGGAAGCGGCGGCGTGGCGACGGGCTCGGCGGGCCTCGCGGCCGGCGGAGGTTTGGCCGGAACCGGCGTGGCCGGGAGCGGCGTCGCGGGCGGCGCGCTGGCCGCCTCCGGCACGACGGCGGGCGGGCTGGCCGCCGGGACGGGCGCCACGGCCGGGGGGCTGGGGTCCGCCGGACTCGCCGGCGGCGCCGGCCTGAGCGCGGCCGGAACCACCTCGGCGGCGAGCGTCGTTGGCACCCTCGCGAGCCTCACGGCCGCCAAGACCGTCGCGATCGCCGCCGCGGCGACGGCTGTGGCCGTCGGCGGCCTCACCGCCGCCACGACGGTCTGGACTCCAAGCCAGGACGAGGCGGAGCCCGCCGTGACGCGCCCCGCCCAGGAGGTCGCGAAGCCGGTGCAGGGCGAGGCGCTCGTGGCGCCCGTTGCCCCGACCGACCTGCCCAAGCCGGAGCTCCTGCAGCCCTCGGGCCCCGCGAAGAGCTCGGCGGCCCCGCAGAGCTCGCGCGAGGTGCCGCGCTCCGAGGCCCCGGTCGCCTCGACGCCGCGCGCATCGCAGGCGGTGGCCCCGCCGGCGCAACCGGTCAAGACCACTGCGGCCGCACCCAAGACGAGCAAGGCGGTTCAAAGCACCGCCGCCGTGCCGAAGACCTCGCAGGCGCCGGTGAAGACGAGCACGCCGCCGCGCACGAGCGCCCCGGCCGCGACGTTCCCGGTGCCGAGCATCCTGTGGACGCACAGCGCCGCGTGGCAGACGCAGACGGGCAATTAGCGCACCGAAAACGAACTCACGGGGCCTCAGAACGACGCGCTTCATCAGGTTTTCCCTGGTCATGGAGCGCGCCGTTCTAGTACTTTGACGGTGCGAGCATTGGCTCAATGGCTCGCCAAAGAATCCGCCAAGGAGACTCCGTGACGTCAGCGCCAAGGACTTCAGGGAAACAACGATTCTCACGACTGATCGAGCGGGCCGACGGTCGCGATTTTCCTTTCTACAACGGGGAACCGCTCAACGTCGCGGGCTGGAAGTGGCTCGTCATCGTGCTCGCCTGTGCCGCTGGCTTCGCAACGCTCCTGTTCTACCCGGCGACGAACGACCTCCAAGCGCTGGTTCCGAGGATCCTTTTTCTCGCGATTCCGCTCGCGGTGTTCATCGCTTTCACCGGCCGCTGGTGGACCTCGATCTTCAAACGACTGACGGCGGTCGACTACGTCACCATGGTGTTCTTCTGGCTCCTCAACCTCGCCGTCTCCGGCGTGGTGGGCCTCGCCGTCATGGCGGTGTTCGGGGCCAACGCCAATCCCGCGACCAGCGGCGTCCTCGACGGCGGGGCCGCGCAGGTGGTGGCCTTCTATGCGGGAACGGGCATCCAGCTACTGGGCGAGGAAGTCTTCACGATCCTGCCGTTCCTGGCGATCATGTACCTGCTGTTCACCCGGGCCAGGCTCTCGAGGAACACCTCGGTCATCCTCGCCTGGCTCATCACCGCGGTGTGGTTCGGTGCCGCGCACCTGCCCACCTACGGCTGGAACGTCGCCCAGGCTTTCCTGATCATCGGCTCCGCGAGGCTCGTGCTCACGCTCGCCTACATCAGGACCAAGAACATCCTGGTCTCCACGGGCGCCCACGTGCTCAACGACTGGACCATCTTCACGATCAGCCTGATCGCGGCCGCCGGGGCCGCTGGTGCCGCCTAGGAGAGTCGCGCGTCCGGGCCGGCGCCGCCCGGCCGCGCCACAGCCGGCGGCGGGCCCCCACCGGTTCAAAGAACGCGGTGGGGGCCCGATGCTTTCGGCGCGTGAAGATCAGACGGCGCAGCCGTCCGGACCGCAGACCTCGCCGTCCTGGCCCACCACGCCCGTGAGCGGGGCGAGCTTCGGGGCCGGGTTCAGCTCGGTGTAGACCTGCGTGAGGGCCTGCTCGAAGACCTCCTCCGGCTGCGCGCCGGAGACGCCGTACTTGTTGTCGATGACGTAGAAGGGGACGCCCTGGATGCCCAGGCGCGCCGCCTGGTCGATGTCCTCGGAGACCTCGTCGCGGAAGGCGGCGGGATCGGAGAGCACCGCGTCGGCCACCTCGGCGGGCAGGCCGGCGGCGACCACCGCCGGCTTGAGCGCCGCGGGATCGCCCACGTCCTTGCCCTGCTCGAAGTAGGCGGAGAACAGCGCGTCGACGACCGCACCCTGCACGCCGTGCTCGGCCGCGGCCTGGATCAGGCGGTGCGAGGTGAAGGTGTTGGACGGGATGGTGTTGTCCTGGTCGAAGTGGAAGTCCAGCTCGGCGCCCATCGACTGCAGGTGCTTGCCGGCCTCCTTGATCCGCTCGGGGTCCATGCCGCGGCGGGCGAGGTACTCGGGCTGCGTGAGCTCGGAGCGCTCCGGGGCGCTCGGGTCCAGCTGGAAGGAGTGGAAGCGCACGTCAACGTCGCCCTTGAAGGGGAGGGTCTCGAGGACCTTCTCGAAGCGACGCTCGCCCACGGCACACCAGGGGCAGGCCACGTCCAGCCAGATATCGACGGCGAGGCGCTGGGGCGCGCCGTTCTGGAGGGTTTCAGTCATACCGGTGGCAACCACGCGCGGGGCCCGGGCATTCCCGCCCACGCGAGCGAACGCCGTCGAGCCTTTCCGATGCTGACCCTTCCTGCACCGGCCGCGGCGCGGGCGCCTCAGGCGGCCGGGAGCTCCTTCAGGAGCCCGCGCATCTGCGCGATCTCCTTCTTCTGAGCCCCGATGATGACGCCGGAGAGGTCCTTGGCCTGGCCGTTGACGCCCATCCGCAGCTGGTCCTGGGCCATGGTCACGGCGCCCTCGTGGTGGGCGATCATGAACTCGAGGAAGAGCCGCTGGCCTTGGCCGGCGTCCGCCGCCTTGAGCCGGTCGAGGTCAGCCTCGGAGACCATGCCTTCCATGTGCGCCGAGTGGTCCCCCAGGCTGCCGGGCTGGATGCCCCAGCCGGCGAGCCAGCCGCGCATCTGATCGATCTCCGGCCCCTGGGCGCCCTTGATCTGCTCCGCGAGAGTCCTCACCCGCGGGTCGATGCCGTCCTTGGCCAGGACCAGATCACTGAGGGTGAGCGCCTGCTCGTGGTGCACGCGCATCATCTCGGCGAACATGGCATCCGCCGCATTGTGGGCACCGCTCGCGGCCGGGAGCGTGGCGCCGGTGGAGTTCGTCGGGGCGGGCAGCGACGTGGCAGTGCGCTGGTCCTCCGGCACCTCCGTTTGGCAGGCGGCGAGGCTCAGCGGGGCCAGCAGGAGCGCCGTGGAGGCGAGGAGTCGGCGGGTCGCGTTCATGCGGCAACCATACCCCGGTGGGGTATGTGCCGCCACCCCTCGAGCGTCACGCTCGCGACCCGGCCGCGCGCGGCGCGGGCGGCACGCGCAAGAATGGGGAGCCAGAAGCCGTCATCCCAGGAGAACCGTGAGCACCACGTCGAGCGTCCGCCTGCACAGCACCGTGCTCGGCGAGGGCCGCACCAAGATCATCGTCCCGCTCATGCCGGGCGCCTCCTCCGAGGTCCCCGCCGCGCTGGCGGCCCTGGAGGGCCAACCGGTGGACGTCATCGAGTGGCGCGTTGACCACGTCGCGGACCCGGAGCTGGCCGTGGGCGTGGGCGTGGCCCTGCGCACCTCCACCTCGCTGCCAATCCTGCTCACCTACCGCACCGACCGCGAGGGCGGCCTCGGGAACCTGCCGGATGACGCCTACGCCGAGCTCGTGGGGCGGTTGCTGCGCCTCGAGCTGGCCGACGCCGTGGACATCGAATACTCCCGCTCCCCCACCGCCGTGGCCGCGCTGTTCGACGCCGCCCGCGCGGCCGGGGTGCCAGTCGTCGCCTCCTTCCACGACTTCCACACGACGCCGGGGCGCGAGGCGATCCTTGGGCACCTGCGGGCGCAGGACGCGCTCGGGGCCGACGTCCTCAAGATCGCGGTGACGCCGCGCTCGGCGCTGGACGTGGCCGAACTGCTGGCCGCCTCCGCGGCGGCGAGCGCCGAGTTCGGGCGGCCGCTCATCGCCATCTCGATGGGCGAGCTGGGGCTCGTCAGCCGCGTGGCCGGCTCGGTGTTTGGCGCGTGCGCCACGTTCGCGACGGTGGGTGCAGCCTCGGCGCCGGGCCAGGTGCCGGCCGCGGAGTTGGCGCCGCTGCTCGGCGTGTTCGACGGCGAGTAGGCCCGGCGGGCAACCCGCCAGGCGTCCCGGCGGCCAATCCCGGGGGCGGCCCGGCGGCTCAGCCGCCGAAGAGCGCCGCCTCACAGCGGGGCACGCCGGGGGCCATGTTCACCCGGTCGGGGCGGATCAGCCCGCGGAAGGTATCGCCCAAGACGAGGTCAACGGCGCCGTCGGTCCGCTCGGGCTGGAGCTTGATCGCGACCTTGGGCACCTGGCGCTGTAGCGCCAGCGCGCGATCCAGGGAATCCGGGCCGGCGAGGATCACGCCCGCACCCTCCCGCACGTCGTCGGGCAGTTCGGCGTTGGTGACCGAGCCGACCCGGAAGCCACGCTCCTTGAGCGCCTCGGCCGTGGCCGTGGCCTTGCCGATGCGATCCGTCGCGTTGTAGACGTTGACCTTGGTCTCCTGGGGATTGGCGGGTCGCAGCGGGCTGCTGGGGCACACCGCCACGCGCTCAGGGGAGCCCCACGAGGGATTCCACAGGCCAGTGCGCTGCCACACCACGCCCAGGCCCGCGCTCAGGATGGCCAGGATGAGCAGGCCGATGAGCACCACGCGGCGCGTGGACGCCGCGCGTTCCTTGGCCTCGGGCGCGACCGGTTCTGCGTCCGGCTGCAGCTCAGCGCCCGACACCGGCACCGCCCTTAGCGTCAAGGTCCAGGACGCGCGCGTGCATGATGGAGCGGTGGTGCAGGGCCGTGCGCACCGCGCGGTGCAGCCCGTCTTCGAGGTAGAGCTCGCCGCCGAAGCGCACCACATGCGGGAACAGATCGCCGAAGAATGTGGAGTCCTCGGAGAGCAGCGCGGACAGATCCAGCGTGGACTTGGTCGTCACGAGATCCTCGAGGCGGACCTGCCGCGGGGGGATGCCGGCCCAGTCCCGGGTGCTCACGAGACCGTGATCCGGGTAGGGGCGGTCCTCGCCCACGGACTTAAAGATCATGGATGTAACCCTACGCGGTGGCGGCGTTGCGCCGCTGAAGGCCGGGCGTTTAGCGACCCCGGCCGGTGGCCGGAACGGCCAAGATGCCCGACGGCGGGTGCTCGGCTCGGGCGCGCGGGGCTCCCGTGCGCGGGCCAGGTTCCTCCCCACGGCGGGCCGAGTCAAGCCAACGTCACACGGGCGCAACGCAAGCACACATGACGCCACGAAGCCTCGCGCCCCGACCCCGCGCGGTCGCACCATGAATCACTATGAACGCCACCTCCCCCTCCGTTCCCGCCGCGCCCCGCACCGAGCTCCCCGTCATCGACCTGAGCCAGGCGCGGGCCGCCGACGGTTCCTTCAATGCCGAGTTCCTCGACCAGTTGCGCGACGCCGCGCACCACGTGGGCTTCTTCCAGCTCGTGGGCTTCGGCGCCGGCGAGCAGCAGGCGCAGGAGCTGCTCGACACCGTGGCGGCGTTCTTCAAGCGCCCGCTCGAGGAGCGCCTCGAGCTGGACAACCGCCTCACGTCGACCTTCCGCGGCTACACCCGCCTGGGCGCCGAGCGCACGCAGGGCCGCGCCGACTCGCGCGAGCAGATCGACTTCGGCCCGGCGCGCGAGCCCTTCGCCTCCGTCGATGCCGGGCAGGAGTACCTGCGTCTACAGGGCGGGAACCTCTTCCCCGCCGCGTTCCCGGAGCTCGAGGAGCGCGCCATGGCGTGGGCCTCCCTCATGTCCTCCGTGGGCGCCGAGCTGCTCGCCGCGCTGCTGGCCGCAATCGGCCTGCCGGAGGATCACTTCGCCGCTGCGTTCGAGCGCGATCCCATGTGGATGGGCAAGCTCGTGCACTACGTGGGCGGCGACGCCGTGCCGGGCGCCGGCACGCAGGGCGTGGGCGCGCACGCCGACTACGGCTTCGTGACGTTGCTCCTGCAGGACTCGGTGGGCGGGCTGGAGGTGCAGCCGCACGGGCAGTCCGAGTGGATCGACGTGCCGCCGATCCCGGGCGCCCTCGTGGTGAACCTCGGCGAGATGCTCGAGGTCGCGACCGACGGCTACCTCATGGCAACGATCCACCGCGTGACCGCTCCCCCGGCCGGCGTCGACCGCTACTCCGTGCCGTTCTTCTGGGCCCCGCGCCTCGACGCCGTGGTGGAGGCCGTGGAGCTGCCCGCCGAGTACGCCGCCGACGCGCGCGGCGTCTCCGACGACCCGAGCAACCCCCTGCTCTCGGTCTACGGCGCCAACATGCTCAAGGGCTTCCTGCGTGCGCACCCCGAGGTCGCGGCGCGCCACTACCCCGAGCTGGTCGGCTGACCGGAGCGCTCGGCATCCCTCGTGGGTGCCGACGACGACGCGGGGGCCGGGTTGGGAAACAAACCCGGCCCCCCGAGGGGGGGGGGGGGGTGCCAATTTTTGTTTTTGGTGGGCCCACAATGGGCGGAAAAACAAGAAAAAAGGACCCAACGGG
>JALAHE010000280.1 GCA_022712075.1 Galactobacter sp. | reverse complement strand
GTGTCAGCCCCCGCCGGCCGCCCGAGCGCCCCCGCGCCCGGGGCGAACGACGCCCGGCCCACCGAGCCCGCCGCCGCGTACGCGCGCCCCGCGCTCCTGACGCGGCTCACGGGCTCCGCCACGGGGCGCTGGTTCGCCACGCTTGGCCCCGCCTCCATCTGGGTGCCGCTCGTGCTCACGCTCCTGGCAGGCCTCCTGCGCTTCTGGAACCTCGACCATCCTGACAAGCTGCTCTTCGACGAGACGTACTACGTCAAGGACGGCTGGAGCATGCTCCACTACGGCTACGAGCGCGAGTGGCCCAAGGAGATCGACGCCAAGTTCGCCGACGGCCTCGCCACGCCGTCTGCCGGGCCCGAGTACGTGGTCCACCCGCCGCTCGGCAAGTGGCTCATCGCGTGGGGCATGGCGATTTTCGGCACCGACCACGGGCTGGGCTGGCGCGCGGCCTCCGCGGCGTTCGGCACGCTCACGGTGCTCGTCACCACGCTCGCGGCGCAGCGCCTCTTCCGCTCCGTTGCCCTCGCCGCGCTGGCCGGCCTGTTCATGACCGTGGACGGGCAGCAGGTCGTGCTCTCGCGCGTGAGCATCCTCGACATCTTCCTCGGCTTCTTCGTGATGCTCTCCTTCTACCTCGTGCTGGTGGACCGGGACTCGGGGCGGCGCCGGCTCGCCGAGGCGATCGCGGCCAACGCCGAGGCCAACGGCGGGGTCCCCAGCGCGTCCTTCATGGAGCGCGGCCCCCGGCTCGGCTGGCGCCCCTGGCGGCTCGTGCTCGGCGTGAGCCTCGGCGCCCTGTGCTCCATCAAGTGGTCCGGACTGGCCTTCGTGGCGGTCTTCTGCCTGCTCATGGTGTGGTGGGACTGCCAGGCCCGCCGCACGGCCGGGATCCGCCGCTGGCTCAGCGCCGGCATCCTGCGCGACGGCGTCCCCGCCTTCTTCTACACGATCCCCACGGCCCTCGTGACGTACGTGAGCACCTGGAGCGGCTGGTTCCTTCACTCCTCGGCCTACGGCCACGGGGCCACGAAGAACGTCACCGGTTTCCTCGCGCTCATCCCCGAGCCGCTGCGGGACCTGTGGCGCTACCACTCCACCGCCTACACCTTCCACAACGGCCTCACGAGCCCGCACCCGGCGGCCTCGAACCCCTGGACCTGGCTCTTTGCCGGGCGACCGGTGCTGATCCAGTACGACACGGCCGAGAAGCACGGCGTGCCGTGCGCTCCGGGCGGCGATTGCATCCAGGTGATGACCGACCTGCCCAACCCGGTCCTGTGGTGGGCGGGTACCGCCGCCCTGCTCGTGGTCCTGTGGGCCTTCCTCGGGCGCCGCGATTGGCGAGCGCTCGCCATCCTCTCCGGCGTGGTGGCCGGCTACATCCCGTGGCTGTTCTTCCCGCTGCGCACCGGGTTCATCTTCTACACGAGCGGCTACCAGCCCTTCACGGTGCTCGCCGTCGTCTACGCGCTCGGTCTCATCGCCGGGCGGCCGAGCGATCCGCTGCGGCGGAGGCGCACCGGGGTCATCGTGGTGCTGGCGTTCGCGGCGCTCGTGGTCTTGGTCTCATGGTGGTTCTGGCCGGTGTGGACGGGCGGGACGATCACCCCGTTCGAGTACCGTCTGCGCCTGTGGTTGCCCAGCTGGGGCTAAACCACCCCACGGGCCGCCGGACCCGGCCCACCCACGTCGTCAAGCATCATTCACCCCTGGAGGAAAACCGTGCAGGAGTTCAGCGCCCCCCTCGAGGCCACGCTCCCGGCCTCGTACAACACGACCGATCTGCTGCTGGATCGTGAGGGCCAGGTGCCCGCGTACCCGCTCTACACGGTGCGGGACGAGGTGCACTCGACCTGGGTCGACGTGAGCGCCGAGGAGTACCTCGACCTCGTCCGTTCGCTCGCCCGCGCCCTCGTGGCCGATGGCCTCGAGGAGGGCGAACGCGTGGCGATCATGAGCCACACGAGCTTCGAATGGGCCCTCATCGAGCAGGCCATCTGGTTCGCCGGCGGCGTGAGCGTGCCGATCTACGAGACCTCCTCGGCGTTCCAGGCGCAGTGGATCCTCGAGGACTCCGGCGCGCGCCGCGTGTTCGTGGAGAACCAGGCCTGCGCGGCGATCGTCCGCCGGGCCGCCAAGGACCTGGGGGCCGAGGTGCGCGTGTGGCGCATGGACGAGCCGGAGCTCGACGGCGTGCCCGACGCGTCGTGGGTGCCGCTCAGCGCCGGCGTCTCGGCGCTCGTGGCGAGCGGCCGCGCCTCGGCCGTTCCCCTCTCCGAGATCGAGCAGCGCCGCTCCCGCCCGGGGCTCAGCGACGCCGCCTCGGTCGTCTACACCTCCGGCACCGTGGGCCGCCCCAAGGGCTGCATCATCACGCACGCCAACTTCTCCCTGGTCGCCGTCAACCTCAAGGTCTCGATGGCCGAGGTGGTCCCGGCCGGCTCGCGCACCGCGATCTTCCTGCCGCTCGCGCACGTGCTGGCCCGCGCGGTGCAGCACGCCTGCATCTTCACGGGCGCCACGGTGGCCCACACGACCCCCGCGCGCGTGACCAAAGACCTTCCCACCTTCAAGCCCACGTGGCTGCTGGCCGTGCCGCGCATCTACGAGAAGCTGCAGGCCGGAGCTCTGAACCAGGCCGAGGCCGCGGGCAAGGGCGCCCTCTTCCGCAAGGCCATGGCCGTGGCGATCGAACACGGCAAGGAGCTTGACGCCAAGGGGCGCGGCGAGGCCGTCAAGCGCCGCCCGTGGCTCGCCGCCCAGTACGCGCTCTTCAACAAGCTCGTCTACCCCAAGCTGCGCTCCATCGTGGGCGGCGACGTGAAGTGGACCATCTCCGGCGCCTCCCCGCTCAACCCCGAGCTCGCCGCGTTCTTCGACGGCATCGGGCTGGGCGTGCTGGAGGGCTACGGCCTGACCGAGACCACGGCCCCCGCGCTCGTGAACCGCCCTGGCGCCGCGCGCCTCGGCACCGTCGGCACGTGCATCCCCGGCACCACGGTGCGCCTTGCGGCCGACGGCGAGATCCTCCTGAAGGGCATCGGCGTGTTCGGCGGCTACTGGAACCGCGCCGACGCCACGGCAGAGGCCTTCGACGCCGATGGCTTCTTCAAGACGGGCGACCTCGGCGAGCTCGACGCCGACGGCTACTTGAAGGTGACCGGCCGCAAGAAGGACATCATCGTGACGGCCGGCGGCAAGAACGTCTCCCCCGGCCCGCTGGAGGAGATCGTGCGCTCCGGGCGCATTGTGTCGCAGTGCGTGCTCATCGGCGACGACCGCCCGTTCGTCTCGGCGCTCGTGACGCTCGACGCCGATGAACTGGGACCGTGGGCCGCCGCGAACGGCCTCTCCCCCGCGCTCACGCCGGAGGAGGCCTCCAAGGACCCGCGCGTCCAGGCCGAGGTGCAGACCTACATCGACGCCGCGAACCGGACGGTCTCGCGTGCAGAGGGCATCCGCAAGTTCGCCGTGCTTCCCGCCGACTTCACGGAGGCGGACGGGCACATGACGGCGTCAATGAAGGTGCGCCGCGGCGCCGTCGCGAAGGACTTCGCCGAGGTCGCCGAGGCGCTCTACACGCGCTAGGCGTCCCCGCCCACGCAAACGGCCCGGCCCCTCAAGGGGGCCGGGCCGTTGCTTGTCGCGCCGGGAAAAATCCGGACCGGCTCAGTCGAGGCGGAACTCGCGCTTTGACTGCGCCAGCGCGGCGCGCTCGCGGCGGGCCCGCGTGGGCCACGTGAAGACGATGAGCAGGACGCACGCGAGCAGCACGAGCGAGCCGAGCACCACGGCGGCGTCCACCCAGAACTGCGGCGGGTACAGGCGGATCAGCGTGTCATCCAGGTAGAACTGCCAATTGCCCTGCGAGAAGAAGAGCTCGTGGAAGCCGGTGAAGAAGCGCTCCCAGCCGATGGCGCCGAGCACGCCGAGGACCCCCGCGAGGCCGAGCGTGACCCACGCGCCGGCAAACAGGCCGCGGCGCACGCCGCCAGCCCAGCGCGAGCGCAGGATGAGCAGCGACACCACGATGACGATCGCCGCGATGGTAGCCAGCAGGTAGAGCAGGTGAACGAGCGCCTGCACGTCGGCCATGTGCGCCACCTCCTCGGCCTTGAACAAGCGCGGCTCGCCGAGCGTGCGCACACCCTCTGGCACAACGAGGCCGCCGAGGTAGTCGGAGCCGGCGAAGGAGTTGATGTAGTTCAGACCATAAGAGCCGTAGACCATGCGCTGTTCGTCGCTGAAGCCGAAGGCGTCAGAGGCGAAGCCGGGGCGGTGGTATTCGAGCCACAGGAAGGCTCCAGAGGCCACAGCGCGCACGGCCAGGGCCAGGAGCACGAGCGGGGTCAGGATCGCGACGACCCACTGCAGCACGCGCGGCAGGACGGGCTTGGACTCGAGGGAGGCGCGCAGGGTCTCCTCGGCCGGGACGGCGTCGGCCTCCGGGAGGGAGGCGGTGCCCGACGCCGCGGGGGCACCCGGGGTGCCGGACGCGTCGTCGTGCTTCTCCCCCCTGGGCAGGACCGTGGTCGCCGCCGTGGGCGGCGTGGGCGGCGTGGCCTGGCCGGCCTTGGCCGCCGGGGCGGCGGGGGCC
>JALAHE010000279.1 GCA_022712075.1 Galactobacter sp. | reverse complement strand
GCGCTCCGGGGTGGGGAACTTGAGGGTGATCCCCACCACATTAGCGACCGCTTGGTCGGTAATTCCACTCCTGGCGGCGTGACAGGCTGGTGTCATGACGACCCCACGCTTTGTCCTTGAGCTGCGCGAGAAGATCGGCCACGCGCCCCTGTGGATGCCCGGCGTCAAGGGCGTGGTGCTGCGCGGCGGCGCGGAGGGGCCCGAGGTGCTCCTCGTCCAGCGCCGCGACAACGGCCGCTGGACCGTGCCGGCGGGGATCCTGGAACCGGGGGAGGAGCCGGCGGACGGCATCGCCCGCGAGGTCCTGGAGGAGACCGGCGTGGTGGCCCGGCCGCTGCGCCTCGTGGGCGTGCAGACCACGCAGCCCACCGAGTACCCCAACGGGGACCGGGCCCAGTACCTCGACGTGGTCATGGCGCTCGAGCCCGAGGGCGGAGAGGCCCGCGTCAACGACGACGAAAACCTCGCCGTGGCCTGGCGCCCCGTGGACCGGCTCGATGACGTGCCGCCGCTGCACCGCCGCGCCATCGAGTGGGCGCGCAGCCAGGACCCGCGCTTCGCGCAGGACGGCGAGCAGGCCGGAAACGGCGCCTACTTCGTGCACGACGGCGCGGCGCAACGCGCCTGAGGCGCGCCCCTCGCCTCACCCGGCCGCCCGCCGTCGGGCACCGGCGCTCCCGCCAGGGCGCGCGCCGTCGTTCCTCCCCAACAAAAAATGCGTGCCGTGCGCCGCGAAGACCCTCGTCTTCACGGCGCACGGCACGCATTCTCGGCCGGGTCGGAGGCTCAGGCCTCCTCGGACGCGGCGCGCGTTGCCTTGCGGTCGGCGATGAGCGTGTCGCGCACGGTGCGGCGCAGGACCTTGCCCATGAGCGACTTGGGCAGCTCCTCCCACACGAGGTAGCGGCTGGGGCGCTTGTACTCGGCGAGGTGATCGTGGGCCGCTGCGCGCGCCAGCTCGACGTCGAACTCGGCGCCCTCCTCGAGGGTCACCACGGCCGTGACCACCTCGGCCCCGCCGCCGCGCGGCAGGCCCACCACGGCGGACTCGGCCACGCCGGGCACGGCGTTGATGACCTGCTCCACCTCGGACGGCGAGACGTTGAAGCCGCCCGTGATGATGAGCTCCTTTTTGCGATCCACCACGGTGACGAAGCCGTCCTCGTCCTGGACAACGAGGTCGCCCGTGCGCAGCCAGCGCCCCGGCAGCAGCGCGGCCTCGGTGTCCTCCGGGCGGTTGAAGTAGCCGTGGAAGACCTGCGGGCCGTGGATCAGCAACTCGCCCACCTCGCCGAGCGCGACCTCGTTCTCCGGGTGCTCCGGGTCCACCACCTTGATGTCGGTGGAGGGGAAGGGGATGCCGATCGCGCCGATCTTGCGCACATCGGAGAAGGGGTTGGCCAGGGCCACGGGGCTCGTCTCGGTCATGCCGTAGCCCTCGTTGAGCATGGAGCCGGCCAGGTCCTCCCAGCGCTTCACGATCGCGGGCGTGAGCGTCATGGCGCCGGAGATCGAGTAGACGACCTGGCTGAGGTCCAGCTCGCCCTGCGCCGCCACGCGGGCCAGGCGGTCGAACATGGGAGGCACGGCCGGGATGAAGGTCGGCGGGAACTTCTTGGCTGCTGCCTTGACCAGCTCGGGGTCGAAGGTCGGGAAGAGGACCGCACGGGAGCCGGTCTCCACGGCGTAGATGACGCTCAGGAGCACGCCGAAGGAGTGGAACATCGGCAGCATGCCGTAGATGTTGCCCGCGCCGTGCTCAAAGTCGGGCATCCACGCGGCGCCCTGGCGCGCGTTGGACCACAGGTTGCCGTGCGTGATGATGGCGCCCTTGGGGGTGCCGGTGGTGCCCGAGGTGTACTGCAGGCACGCGATGTCATCCACCGTGGGGCGCGGGTGCGAGGCGGGCAGCGGCGCGGTCTTCTCGAGGGCAGCGAACGGCAGGGTCCCGGGCGCCTTGGCGTGCAGCTTCTCGCGGGACTCGCGGGCCTTCGCGATGGGCAGGGACAGCGCCAGGCGCATGGACAAGGGCATGGAGCGCGTGATGTCCACGGCCACCACGGTGCGGATGCCGAGCTCGCCCGGCAGCGACTGGATCAGGGGCGCGATCTTGTCCCACGCGATAACGGTCTGGGCGCCGTGATCGCGGAACTGCACCTCGAGCTCGTCGCGCGTGTAGAGCGGGTTGTGCTCCACCACCACGGCGCCCAGGCGCAGCACGGCGTAGAACGCGACGACGTGGGCGGGGGCGTTCGGCATGATGAGCGCCACGCGGTCCCCGGCGCCGACGCCGAGGCCCTTCAGGCCGGCCGCGACGCGGGAGACGAGCTCACCCAGGCGGGCGTAGCTGAGCGTCTTGCCGAAGAAGCTGATGGCGTCGCGGTCGGAGTGCTGCGCCACGCGCTCGTCCAGCAGATCGCTCAGCGAGCCGGTCGCCACCTCGATGTCCACGGGCGTGCCCGGGGCGTAGAAGCGGTTCCATTCGCGGTTCTCGTTCACATGCACCGGGACATCTTACTTCGGGGTAGCCAGGGGCCGCCCGCCGGGGCACCTGGCAGGATGCGATCATGGCCCCCGCTTCCCCCGTGCCCGAGAGTCCCGAGGCCCCCGAGCTCGCCCAGCTCGCCGCCAGCGCCGAGGTCGCCGTGCGCGCCGCCTCGTCAGCACCCGTTGCCGGTGAGCTCGCCGGGCTCTACGAGGCGCTCGCCCTCCGGCTGGGCGCGCGCCTCGCGGTGG
>JALAHE010000278.1 GCA_022712075.1 Galactobacter sp. | reverse complement strand
GATCTGGGGAGACCGCGCGCGGGTCGCGGTGGATGGGGCCGGCCTCGGTGATGGCCTCGGCCGCCTCGTCGAGGAAGCGCGCCACGAGGGCGAGCTCCTCGTCGCTGTAGCGGGAGGCGACGGAGTCGATGGCGCGGCCGAGCGGCATGAAGAGCCGGGCGCCGGTGCTGCGGGCGGACTCGGTGGAGGCGAGGGTGACGCGGCGGCGGTCGCGCTCGGAGCGCTCCCGCTCCACGTGGCCGTTGCGCTCCATGCGATCCACGAGCGCCGTGGTGGCCGGCGCCGAGAGGTCGAGGCGCTGCGCGAGGGCCGAGATGGTGAGCGGTTCGTTGGCGTCCTGGTGGCGCACCACGGCGGAGAGCGCGTGCAGATCGGTGCGGTGAAGACCCTCGGCGCGCGCGGCGGCGTCGACGTAACGATCGGAGGCAACGGTGACGTCCTGCAGGAGGCGCACCACCTCCCACCGCACCGGGTTCATCCCGCCACTCACGCTGCTTCCCTCTCCCGCGAGGCCCGCCGCATGCGGGCACGGTCGATTCTAACGTTCGCCACCGAAGAGTTCGATGATCTATTGTTTCCATCATCGAACCAATTTCGGGAGGTGTGGAGGCCGTGAAGGCTGAGACGAAGGGGCAGGGCCCCGGGCAGACGAAGAAGGCGGTGTGGCGCGCGCTCGCCGCGGTGTTTATCGCTCTCGTGTGGCTCGGGGTGATGGGCATCGGCGGACCGACGTTCGGCAAGATCGGCGACGTCCAGACCACGGACCAGACCACCTTCCTTCCCTCCTCCGCGGAGGCGACGAAGGCCGTCGAGTGGCAGAGCAAGTTCAACTCCTCGGATTCCATCCCGGCCGTGGTGATCGTCGAATCGGACGCGGAGCTGAGCCCCGCCTCCGGCGCCGCGTTCGCCACCGCGCTGAAGGACACCGGCGTGGTGCAGGGCGACGTCGTGGGGCCGATCGCCTCGGAGGACAAGAAGGCCTTCGAGTTCATCGTCCCTATCTCCTCGAACACCGACTCGAAGGAGGCGGTCGAGGCGCTGCGCTCGGCTGGAACCGCCGCCGCGGGCGACGGGACATTCGCCGGCACGAGCTCGGTCCATGTCACCGGCGCGGCCGGTTTCACGGCCGACCTCAAGGAGGCCTTCGGCGGGATCGACGGCATCCTGCTGCTCGTCGCCGTCATCGCTGTGCTGGTCATCCTGCTCATCGTCTACCGCTCGCTGCTGCTGCCCTTCGCCGTCCTCCTTACGGCCATGGCAGCGCTCTGCGCCGCGATCGTGACGGTCTACTTCATGGCCAAGGCCGAGTTCATCCGCATCGACGGGCAGAGCCAGGGCATCCTCTCCATCCTCGTGATCGGCGCCGCGACCGACTACTGCCTGCTCTTTGTGGCGCGCTATCGCGAGGCGATCGCGGCCGGCGAGCCCAAGGCCGCGGCCATCAAGCACGCGTGGAAGCGCTCGGTGGAGCCCATCCTCGCCTCCGCCGGCACCGTGGTGGTGGGCCTGCTCTGCCTCATGTTCTCCGACCTGAATTCAAACAAGGCCCTGGGCCCCATCGCCGCGAGCGGCATCGTCTTCTCCGTGCTCGCGGCACTCACCCTGCTCCCCGCCCTCCTCGCGCTCCTGGGCAAGGCCGCCTTCTGGCCTTTCCAGCCCAAGCCGGCCGCCGCGTCGTCGGGCAGTGAAAGCGAAGAAATCGGTGCCTGGGCGCGGAACCACGGCGCGTGGGGCCGGCTGGCGCTGTGGGTGCGCAAGCATCACCGCCCCGTGTGGATCCTGACCGCGCTGGTCCTGGCGGCCGGCTGCCTCGGCGTCACCCAGCTCAAGGCCTCGGGCGTGCCGGATTCCGAGCTCGTGCTCGGCCAGACCGACTCCAAGCTCGGCAACGCGGCCATCGCCCGCCACTTCGACGCGGGCGCCGGTTCCCCGGCGCAGATCTACGCCACCGAGGCGCAGGGGACGCCGGTGCTCGACGCCGCGACGAAGGTTCCGGGGGTCGCCTCGGCTTACGTGGTGGGCGAGGACGGCGGGCCGGTGCGGCCCGGCGTGGAGCCCAAGGTGGTGGAGGGTCGCGTGCAGATCCAGGCGACTTTCTCCGACGCCGCCGACTCCGAGGCGGCGCTCGCGACGGTGGCCTCGCTGCGCGACGCGGTGCACGCCGTGGACGGCGAGGCGCTGGTCGGCGGCGCCTCCGCGACGAGTCTGGACAAGCAGGTCACGGCGCAGGAGGACGTCAAGAAGATCATCCCGATCGTGCTCGGCGCGATCCTGCTGATCCTCATGCTGCTGCTGCGCTCCGTGGTGGCGCCCGTGATCCTCATGCTCACGACGGTGCTCTCTTACGGCACGGCGATGGGCGTCTCGGCGCTCGTCTTCAACGGGCTGTTCAACTTCCCGGGCGCCGATCCGGCCGTTCCGCTCTTCGGCTTCACGTTCCTCGTGGCGCTGGGCGTTGACTACAACATCTTCCTCATGACGCGCGTGCGCGAGGAGGTCAAGGCCCACGGTGCGCAGGACGGGATCACGCGTGGCCTGGCGGTGACGGGCGGCGTCATCACGTCCGCCGGCGTGGTGCTCGCGGCGACGTTCGCGGCGCTCTCGGTGGTGCCGATCATGTTCATGGTGCAGCTGGGCTTCATTGTGGCCTTCGGCGTCCTGCTGGACACGCTCGTGGTGCGCTCGCTGCTCGTGCCCGCGCTGGGCCATACGTTGGGCCGCTCGATGTGGTGGCCGTCGAAGCTGGCCCGCGGCAAGGCCTGAGGCCTCGCATCACAAGCTGGTCCGATTTTCTGTTGAACCGGGGCGAATCCGGGCCAAATCAACGGAAAATCGGACCAGTTTGCGTTGAGGGGAGGGGTGTGACGAGGCTCACGTGGCCTCATGAACCCTTCGGGAATGAAACCCGCAGGTGTCTGGTTGATGAAGGCAAGACCAAAGTTGAGTCAAGCCGACTCAGGTTTAGTTGACACGAGGAACCGGGTCACTAAACTTGAGTGCAGCAGGCTCAAGGCCCCCGCCGGGGGCTCAGGGTCAGATCTAGACATCGAGCAGGAAAGAAGGAACAGCACATGTCCCGTGCCGTGGGTATTGACCTCGGAACCACCAACTCCGTCGTGTCCGTCCTTGAGGGCGGCGAGCCGACGGTCATCGCGAACGCCGAGGGTTCGCGCACCACGCCCTCCGTGGTGGCCTTCGCCAAGAACGGCGAGGTCCTGGTGGGCGACATCGCCAAGCGCCAGGCCGTCAACAACGTTGATCGCACCATCTTCTCCGTGAAGCGCCACATGGGCACCGACTGGACCGTCGACATCGACGGCAAGAAGTACACCGCGCAGGAGATCTCCGCGCGTACGCTCATGAAGCTCAAGCACGACGCCGAGGACTACCTGGGCGAGAAGGTCACCGACGCGGTCATCACCGTGCCGGCCTACTTCAACGACGCCGAGCGCCAGGCCACCAAGGAGGCCGGCGAGATCGCGGGCCTGAACGTCCTGCGCATCGTCAACGAGCCCACCGCCGCGGCCCTGGCCTACGGCCTGGACAAGGGCAACGAGGACGAGCTCATCCTGGTCTACGACCTGGGTGGCGGCACGTTCGACGTCTCCCTGCTCGAGGTGGGCAAGGACGACGACGGCTTCTCCACCATTCAGGTGCGCGCCACCGCCGGTGACAACCGCCTGGGCGGCGACGACTGGGACCAGCGCATCGTCGATTGGCTGCTGAGCCAGGCCAAGGCCAAGGGCGCCGACCTGTCCAAGGACAAGATCGCCCTGCAGCGCCTGAAGGAAGCCGCCGAGCAGGCCAAGAAGGAGCTCTCCTCCGCGACGAGCACCAACATCTCGCTCCAGTACCTCTCCGTGACCCCCGAGGGCCCGGTGCACCTGGACGAGCACCTGTCCCGCGCCAAGTTCCAGGAGCTCACCTCCGATCTGCTGGAGCGCACGCGTAAGCCGTTCAACGACGTCATCGCCGAGGCCGGCGTGAAGATCTCCGAGATCGCCCACGTGGTGCTCGTCGGTGGCTCCACCCGTATGCCCGCCGTGGCCGAGCTCGTCAAGGAGCTCGCCGGCAAGGAGGCCAACAAGGGTGTCAACCCGGACGAGGTCGTCGCCGTTGGCGCCGCCCTGCAGGCCGGCGTGCTGAAGGGCGAGCGCAAGGACGTTCTGCTCATCGACGTGACCCCCCTGAGTCTCGGCATCGAGACCAAGGGCGGCGTGATGACCAAGCTCATCGAGCGCAACACGGCCATCCCGACCAAGCGTTCCGAGACCTTCACGACCGCCGAGGACAACCAGCCCTCCGTGTCGATCCAGGTCTTCCAGGGCGAGCGCGAGTTCACCCGCGACAACAAGCCGCTTGGCACGTTCGAGCTGACCGGCATTGCGCCGGCCCCGCGCGGTGTGCCGCAGGTCGAGGTCACGTTCGACATCGACGCCAACGGCATCGTGCACGTGTCCGCCAAGGACAAGGGCACCGGTGTGGAGCAGTCCATGACCATCACAGGCGGTTCGTCGCTCTCCAAGGACGACATCGACCGCATGGTCAAGGAGGCCGAGGAGCACGCTGCTGACGACAAGAAGCGTCGCGAGGCCGCCGAGACCCGCAACGCCGCCGAGTCCGCCGCGTACTCCGTGGAGAAGCTCATCAAGGACAACGAGGACAAGCTGCCTGAGGAGGTCAAGACCGAGGTTCAGGCCGACGTCGACGCCCTGAAGGCCGCCCTGGAGCAGCAGGACAACGACGCCGAGGTCAAGGCCGCGTTCGAGAAGCTGCAGGCCTCCCAGTCCAAGCTGGGCGAGGCGCTGTACTCGCAGGCCGCCCCCGCCGACGCCGCCGGTGCCGACGCCTCCTCCGCCAACGCGGACGAGGACGTTGTCGACGCCGAGGTGGTCGACGAGGACGACGAGAAGAAGAACTGAGGTTAGTCATGGCGAACGAGGAGTTCACCCCCGAGGAGGAGCCCGTCAGCTTCACCGACAAGCGCAAGATCGATCCCGAGTCGGGTGAGGTGCGCGGTGAGGCCGGCGCGTCCGAGGAGGCCGCGCAGGGGAGCGAGGGCGATGCCCTGTCCCAGGCCGAGGAGATCCTCGACGCCGCCGGCGCGGCCCAGGACGCCGAGACCGCAGCAGCGGACGAGTTCAAGGCCGACCTGCTTCGACTGCAGGCCGAGTTCACGAACTACCGCCGGCGCGTGGAGCGTGACAAGGAGGCGGCCCGCGAGACGGGCGTCAACGCCACCGTCGCCTCGCTGATCCCGGTGTTGGACGACGTGGACGCGGCCCGTGCGGCCGGCGACCTCGCCGACGGGCCCTTCGCCTCGATCGCGACCAAGCTGGACGCCGCGCTTGCGGCGCTCGGCGTGGAGCGCATCGATGAGGCGGGCGTCGAGTTCGACCCCACGGTGCACGAGGCGCTGCTGCGCCAGCCGTGGCCGGGCGTCGAAGCCGAGCACGTGGGCCAGGTCCTGCGCACCGGCTTCAAGCGCGGCGAGCGGGTCCTGCGCGCGGCGCAGGTGCTCGTCTCCACCGGAGAGTGAGGCACGACGCCGCCCGGGAGCCTTCCCGGGCGGCGTCGCCTCCCCTTTCCCTCAGCTGAGGTGAGCGGCCCACGGGGCCGCAACGCCCCGCCGTCGGGCATTGAAAGACGGCTTCCGCCCCGGAACCGGGGCGGGAACGACAGGCTTTTTGACAACGACGCACCAGCGAGAAGGGGGTGCTTGGATGGCCAGCCAGGACTGGGTGGACAAAGACTTTTACGCCGTACTCGGCGTGTCCAAGGACGCGAGCGAGGCGGACATCAAGAAGGCGTACCGCAAGCTTGCGCGCCAGAATCACCCGGACACCAACGCTGGTGATGCCGATGCCGAGCGCCGTTTCAAGGACATCACCGAGGCCAACTCGGTGCTCTCCGATCCGGAGGAACGCCAGCAGTACGACGCGATCCGCGCCATGGGCTCGGGGGCCCGCTTCCAGGCAGGAGGCGCCGGCGGCGGCTACGACGACATGTTCGGCGGGATGTTCGGCGGCGGTGGGCAGCGCGTGCGCTACCAGAACGGCGACGGCCCCGACCTGAGCGATCTGTTCGGCGGCATGTTTGGCGGCGGCGGGGGCGGCTTCGGCGGCTTCCAGCAGCAGCCCCAGCGCGGCGCCGACCGTCAGGCGGAGACGACGATCTCCTTCAAGGGCTCCATCGAGGGCACTACCATCGGGCTGCGCGAGCCGAACGGCGAGACGATCGACGTTCGCATCCCGGCCGGCGTCAAGGACGGTCAGACCGTCCGCGCCCGCGGCAAGGGACGCCCCGGCGCCGCGGGACCCGGCGACCTCTTGGTGAAGGTGCACGTCAAGGAGCACCCGTTCTTCGCCCGCGAGGGCGACGACGTGCGCGTGCACATCCCGGTGAGCTTCGCCGAGGCGGCGCTGGGCGGTCAGGTCTCCGTCCCGACGCTCACGGGCGACACCGTCAAGGTCAAGGTGCCGGCGGGCAGCCCATCCGGCAAGGTGCTGCGCCTCAAGGGCCGCGGCATCAAGAGCGCCAAGCGCCAGGGTGACCTGTACGTGGTGCTGGACGTGGTGGTCCCGAACCGCCTGTCCAAGGACGCCAAGGCGGCGGTCGAGGCGTTTGCGGAGGCCACGGCAGGCGAGGATCCGCGCGCGGATCTGGCCGAGCGCGCCAGGCTGTAATCCCCGCGTTCGCGGCGCCGCCCCACGGGGGTGGTGCCGCGAACGCGTACCAAGACGAGGGGCAAGCGCCCCGGAAAACAAAGGAGGCGAAGGACATGGTGGACAAGGACACCCCGGTGTTCGTCATCTCCGTGGCGGCGCAACTTGCACACATGCACCCGCAAACGCTGCGCCAGTATGACCGACTGGGGCTCGTGGTGCCCCAGCGCCAGGGCGGCAAGCATCGCCGCTACAGCTCCCGCGACGTGGAGCGATTGCGCCGCGTGGCGCAGCTGTCCTCCGAGGGCATCTCGCTCGAGGGTATTCGCCGCATGGTCGATCTTGAGCGCCAGGCCCAGCAGCTGCAGCAGCGCGTGGCCGAGCTCGAGGGGCAGCTGGATCACTGGCGCTTGCGCTTCGAATCCGTCACCGGCTCGCGGGTGTTCGCGGCCGGATCCACCGGCGAGGTGTCGATCAAGGCCAGCGGGCGCGAGGCGCGGGCCCGGCAGGCCGTCCAGTTTGCGCCGCTCTCGCTCACCACGCTCCGCCGCCCCTCCTGAGCGTTGGCGATTCGTTCATTCGACGGACTTATGCTCAGCTTTCGGGACAGCGGAAATCCTTACAAAATTACCCCACGCAGAACTTGATGGTGTCGGCTATCTATGGTTGACTCGTCACGTGGTCGCAAGCCCCCCTCGCGGCCACTGCAGCGCCTATCGGAGCGACGTTCCCCCAAGTTGCCGCTCCGGCCCCCCTTGGCGCACAAGGGCGGACACGTTGAGTCTTTTGATTCCGTGTCCGCCCTTGTTTTCGCCCTGATGCGGGTTGTCCCGGGCCGGATCGCAAAGCTGGCACCGTGATATATGAGGCGCGTGGCACGCTTGAGCTTCATCATTCATGCAGCCCGGAGGTCCTCCCATGCTTCCCCGCTCCGGCGGGCGCCCGCGCGCCCGCCTCTTCGCGAGCCTTCTTGCCGTGCTCTCCCTGCTGCTGGTGGGGCTCTCGCCCATCGCGGCGGGGCCCGCCTTTGCCGCCGGCAGCACCAACCTGACGGCGGCGCTGGACGGGCCGCAGCTCGTTGACGGTTCCACGACCCGCGACTACACCTTGACGGTGCGCAATGTCGGCGGGCCCTCCGCAGCGGACGGGGCCACGGTTGACCTGTCGACCACGGGCCAGGCGCGCATCGAGAGCGTGGAGTGCTCCTCCGCGAACGGCGGCTCTGCCTGCACGGACGCCACGGTGTCCCCGCAGCTCCTCACGCTGACTCGATTCCCCGTGGGGGCCACGATGGTCTTCACACTCAAGGTGGCTTTCGGTGCCGTGGGAGAGGGACAATCGGGCAGCTCCAGCGTTGCCGCCCGCATCTCCCCGCCCGACGGCGTAACCGATACTCACCCGGATTCGGACCTCGCCGAGCGCGCGCAGACCATCCGTCCCACGCAGCCGCTGAACATCTCCATTTCCGCGACGGGACCGACCACGGCGGCCCTCAACCAGCCGGTGACGTACCGCTTCACCGTGCGCAACACGGGCGACGCCGCCAAGGCCTTCGTGTCGCTGTGGAGCTGGCGGAGCGCCGCCCTTCGGGAGAGCTTTACGGTCACGTGTGTCTCCGCGGTGGGTGCCTCGTGCCAGGACAACCTCCCGAGCGGCCAGGAAAGCATCAGCGGACGCGTGGAGCTGGGGCTCTTGGAGAAGGACGCCGAGGTGGTCTTCGACGTGACCGTCGTCTACACGCAGGCCCAGTGCGCCATGTCGAGCGAGGTGGACATGGGCCCCATCGGCGATGTCTCGCCCGTCGATCCCCGGCCGAACTACGGGACGTTCAGGGCCTCGGTCGCGGGGAGGGTGACAGGGCTGACCCTCTGCCGAGAGGTGGATCTGTCGGTGAACGTGGAGATCCCCGCCGAGATTGACCTCGAGGCGGAAGAGCGCTTCGAGGCCACCGTCACCTACCGGAACAACGGCACGTCGGCGGAAACAGCTTGGTTGAACACGCGCCGGTGGTTGGGCACCTACAACGTGGAGATGACCGACGAGCGGCGCGGCTGCACGGCGCGGGGCGCGACCTGCCCTGACCCCGCGACGGACGATGCGACCTTGGTACTGGAGCCCGGCGCCGAGGTGATCTTCACGTACTCGGCCCTTCCCCGCCAAACGGCGTGCTTCACCGACCCCGCCACTGAGGTCACCACCGACGGCTCCATCACCTACGCGGGCGACGGTCAGGTCCGTCAGGTGGGTTCGCCGACCTTCGAGCGCGAACGAACGAGGGTGACGGGCCTGTACGCGTGCGTGCAGCGCCAGGCCTCGATCAAGCAGAGCTTCGGCGAGAGCGTGTGGCTCGGCGAGGAGGCCAGCGTGGAGCAGACCTTCACGAACGACTCGAGCGGGCGCGCCAGCTTTGCCATCACCGACGACCGCGTGGTGGGGCTGAGCTACCCGAGCGCCGGCGTCAGCAGCCTGACGGTGCGCTGTGTCTCCGACACCTTCCCCTCGACGTACCCGCAGGGCGAGGACGTGGCGATCAGCGGCAGGGCCGGCCTGCAGGACGGCACCGAGGCCATCGCGCTGAATCCGGGCGAAAGCGTGCGGCTGCAGAGGTCGGTCGTGTTCCGCGCCGAGCAGCAGCAGTGCCCGGCGGACGGGCTCATGCACGTCCGCTTCGACCTGGGGATGTTCGCGAAGACGGCCGGCGAGGTGGGCAGTGCCGGCTCCTACGAGGGCTACACCGTCAAGTGCAAGGACGACACCGTCGCCGCCGAGGTCACCCCGGGCGAACCGGGCACGGAGAGCCGCCTCAACGTGGAGGTCGGCAACGCCGGCGGTCTGGCGCGCGAGCAGACCGTGAAGGTGGCGCTTCCCCGCGACGGCCTGTTCATCGACGAGGCGGCGCTGAGCCGCAGCGCGTGCACCGAGGGGGCGGGAAGCATCGCCTGCCCGCAGGTCAGCTACGACAGGGCGGCCGGGACGCTGAGCTTCACCTTCAGCGATGTGGCGGTGGCCGCCACCCGGAGGATCTCCATCCCCGTGACGCTCGGCGTGAAGCCGGCGGTGGGCGGGACGAGCTACTCCGTGGTGGCCACCGTGTCCTCGGGTCCCGGGGAGGCCTCGCCGGCTTCGAACCGGTCCATCGACAACGTCGGCATCAACAACGAGGTGGTCCCGGTGGGGCTGCGCGTGAGTGTTGAGGGCGCGGCCCTGAAGAGCGACACGGCGATCACGGGAACCATGGTCTGCGCGCTGCAGGGCGACTACCGCTTCGAAGGAACGCTGAGGGCGGGCTCCACGGTGTTCACCGCGACGACCGTCTCGGTGTACCCGGGCGATCGCTGCTCGCTGCGGCTCGACGACGTCGCGGGCGCCGGCTGGGTGAGCGGCCAGGTCCAGGAGGAGCGCCTGGTCGACGGGCCGTTCACGTGGGCAGCCAGCGTGCGCGTGGTTCCCCCGACGACGACGCCGACCGGGACTCCGACGGAGACGCCGACGGAGACGCCGACCGGGACTCCGACGGAGACGCCGACCGGGACGCCGACCGGGACGCCGACCGGGACGCCGACCGGGACGCCAACTGGCACCCCGACGGGCACGCCGACCGGGACCCCGACGGAGACCCCGACGGACACCCCGACGACCTCGGACGCCCCGCCGAGCGAGGGCTCGACCGCGCCGCCGACCTCGAGCACGGGAACGGGTCCGAGCCCGGACCCGGCCACGACCGTGGGCGGTTCGAAGGACCCCTCCCGGGATCCGTCCGACCCGTCGGATCCGTCCGAGGGTGCCGGTGGCCCGGGCAGCGACCCGGCGCAATCCTCGTCGCCCGCTCCGGGTGACGACCTCGCCAACACCGGTGCGGCGCTCGGCATCGCGGTGCCCCTGGGGCTGCTGCTCACCGCGGCCGGTGTGCTGATGCTCCGACGCCGCGGCGCCACCGTCCGCCGCCACGGCTGACGGCTCACCGCAGCCGGCGTCGCCGGCCGCACGCACGAGGGCCCCGCCCCGGATCACTCCGGGGCGGGGCCCTCGTGCGTGCTCGGTCTCAGACCCGGCGGGCCGTGAGGTCGAAGATGTTGCGCCCGGCCTTGAGGGCCTTGGCCTCGAAGCTCGTGAGGGTGCGCCCCTCGAAGCGCGGCGCCCAGCCGCCGAGCTCGTCAACGAAGTCCGGCTCGGCCTCGCGGTTCTCGATCTCCTGGCGGCGGATGTCGGTGAGCGGGGAATCCAGACCCGACCGCTCGCCGTCGTGCACGTTCACGAACTCGCCGGAGTCGGCCACGATCTGGCGCATCTGCTCCGCGTAGTTCGACCAGTCGGTGGCCAGGCGCCACGTGCCGCCGGGGCGGATGACCGTGGCCGCGCGCTCGGCAAACGCGTCCGTGATGAGGCGGCGCTTGTGGTGGCGTTTCTTGTGCCACGGGTCGGAGAAGAAGATCCAGAGCTCGTCCACCTCGCCGGGCTTGAGGGCGATGTCCAGGACCTCGGGCGCGTTGGCCTGCATGACACGCACGTTCTTCAGGCCGCGGTCGCGCACCTCCTCCATGAGCTTCGCGAGCCCCGGGGTGTAGACCTCCACGGCCAGGAAGTTGCGCTCGGGGTGCTCGGTGGCGGCGTGGGCCGTCGCCTCGCCGAGGCCGGAGCCGATCTCCACCGTGAGCGGGCGCTCAGGGTGCTCGAACGCGCCCGGAATGTCGATGACGGCGTCCGGGAGGATCGAGGTGGAGGCGTGGTGGCGCGGCACGTCGATGAGCAGCACGTCCTTCATCTCCTCCCACGCGCGCTCCTGGCCGGCGGTCATGCGCTCGCCGCGGCGCACAAAGCTCACGGGCTCGGCGCGGTAGAAGCTCGGGTCCTCGGCCGCCTTGCCCGGCGTGGGCTGGCGGCGGGGCGTGCGGGAGGAGGGCTCGACGGCGGTCGGCTGGGCCGCGGCGTCGGCGGCACCCTGGGTGTCGGCGGCGTCGGCGACGACGGGCGCGCCGGACTCGGCCGAGGGATCGGCGGGGGAGGAGGTCATAACCCCCAAGGATAGTCAGCCGCGGGCCGGTTAACCGGCCCGGGGTGGCGCCGGGCTCAACCGCTGCCACCGGGCCCGCCGCCGCAACCGCGCCGGCCGAGGGGTCGGCCGGCGCGGCCCGGGCCCCCGGGCCCCGCGCCGGG
>JALAHE010000277.1 GCA_022712075.1 Galactobacter sp. | reverse complement strand
TCGCGATCCACGACCCGAGCGACGGCGACGTCTGGGTGCGCTCGCTCGGAGAGGTGCAGGGCTTCGAACCGAGCGCCGACCCGGACGGCCAGGCAGGCGTCGAGGCCGTCGTTGCCGTGGATCAGGACGGGCGATGGGCCGGCTACAGCCAAAAGGCCTCGCGCGTGAGCGTGGGCTTCCAGGGCTCCACGAAGTCCTACGACGTCGCCTTCTCCAAGCCGGCGGCCAAGGCGCAGGTGTCGCTGATCGGCGGCGAACCCGCTGTGTATAACCCGGCCTCCAACGAGCTGTGGTTCAAGAACCGCGTGCATTCCCTGAGCGCTGTCGTGACGGATCCGGAGTCGGTGCGGCTCGAGAGCCCCACGACGCACGCGGGCGACGTGGCCCTGGCACACAACGGCGGCCTCGCCGTGGCGCGCGCCGACGAGGACCGCGTCGACCTGCCCGTCTCCGGCGTGGAGGGCACCACCGCCGCGCCGCAGCGGATTGGCGCCTGCCTCTACGGGGCGTGGAGCTCCAAGCGGGGCCTGCAATGGTGCGACGGGCGCGACCCGGAGACCTTCCCCCTGCGCGGGGACGTGGAGGCCTCCTCCCTCGTGTTACGCAGCAACGCAGACACCGTGGTGGCGAGCAATCCGGTCAACGGCGCCACGTGGGCGCTGCAGAACGGCGGGGCGCTCATCAACAACTGGGACGACTTCGCCGAGCAGTCAAAGGTCGTGGAGCGCCAGCGCGATGACCTCGACGTTCCGCCGGAGCCGGAGGCGCAGCAGAAGGCGCCCCTGGCCAAGGACGACGTGTTTGGCGCGCGCGCCGGGCGGGCGAACCTGCTTCCGGTGCTGCTCAATGACGCCGACCCCAACGGTGACCCGCTCATCATCACCGAGGTCACCGGCATGGACGAGATGCGCGGCGACGTCTCCATCGTGGACAACGGACAGAAGCTGCAGCTCACCCCACGCGACGACGCGACGGGTTCGTTCTCCTTGCGCTACACGATTTCCGACGGGCGCGGGGGCAAGGCGTCGGCGACCGCCACGGTGCACCTCGTGGAACCCGGGGTGAACACGGCGCCGCAGCAGGCCAGGCCGAGCAAGACCTCGCTCGTTGTGGAGGGGAAGTCCTCCATCAATGTGCTGCAGGATTGGGTCGATCCCGAGTCAGACCCGATCTACCTCTCAAGCGCCACGCTCGACGCCCCCAGCTCCGCCGCGTCCACCCCGGAGGGGCGTGTCGATGTCAGCCAGGGCGGCGGCGACCCGGGCGTCGAGCAGGCGCGCATCCGCGTCTCTGACGGCACGGACACGGGCGAGGGAACGCTCTCCGTCACGGTCTACGCCAAGGGCAAGGCGCCGATCATCGCCGAGAACTACACGCTCAGCGGCTACGTCGGCAACGAGCTCGTGACGCTGCCGCTCGAGGCGGCGCGCGGCGGCGCGGGGGAGCTCACGCTCGCGCAGGCCGCCCCCGCCGAGGGCTCGGAGTCGGCGCTCAAGGTTTCCGCCAGCTACTCCGACGGCAAGGTTCGGATCATCCCCTCGGAACCTGGCACGCATCGCGTGAGCTATTCGGTGCGCGACGGCCAGGGCAACGAGACCGCCGCCGGCATCATCCGCGTCGAGACCGAGCGCGCGCCAGACGGCGCCTCCGCGCCCGTGGTCTCGCCGACCACGGCCTTCGTGTACCTCAACAACACGACGGACGTCGACGTGCTCGCCAACGCCTACGACCCGGCGGGCAAGGTGCTCAGCATCGACTCCGTCTCCCAGGCGAGCGAGGCAGGCATCTCCGTTGAGGTGGTCGAACGCGAACATCTGCGCGTGTTGCTCACCCGCGACGTGCTCTCGCCGCAGAAGCTCAAGGTGGTGGTCTCCAACGGCACGGAGAAGACCACGGGCGACCTCATCGTGGTGCGCGTTCCGGAGCCAACCAAGGAACAGGCACCCGTGGCGCGCGACGACGCGGTGAAGGCCAGGGCCGGCGACGTCGCGGACATCGCCGTCCTCGCGAACGATTCGCAGGCCGACGGCAAGCCGATCACGCTCGTGCGAGACCTCGTGGAGCGGCCCAAGGCCGGCCTGCTCGTGGCGGCGGGGGACCGGCTGCGCTACCTCGCGCCCGAGACCCCGGGCACCTACACCGCCCGCTACCAGATCACCTCGGCCGGGGGCCTCACCGCGACCGGCAGCGTGCGCATCGACGTCATCGGCCGCGACGAGGCGGGCAACCGCGAGCCGAGCGCGCCGACCGTCACCGCCCGGACCACGGCGGGGCAGGCGGTCAAGGTCCGCATCCCGCTGGCCGGCGCCGACCCCGACGGCGACTCAGTCAGCTTGAACGGCGTGCTGCAGCAGCCGAGCAAGGGCTCGGTCCTCTTCGAGGGCGACGTCATGGAATACACGGCCAACCCTGCCTCCGTGGGCACCGACAGCTTCACCTATCAGGTGGTGGACGCCCTGGGCGCCGCGAGCAGCGGCACCATCCGCGTGGGCATCGACGCGGCGGCGACGGCATCCGCGCCGCCCGTCGCCCAGGATGACCTCATCACGACGCGGCCCAACACGGCGCTGTCGGTCGATGTCACGGCCAACGACACGAACAACACCGAGGGCGACCTCTCGGTCGTCGTTGACCGGGTGATCCCCGAGAGCCTCAAGGCCGTCGTCGAGAACCGCAAGATCACCCTGCGCACGCCCAGCTCCTCCGGCACGGTGGCGGTGCTCTACACCGCAACCGACCGCACGGGGGCCCAGTCCCAGGCGTGGCTGTACGTCGACGTGCGCAAGGACGCCCCGCTCGCGGCGCCCGTCACGCAGGACCGCAGACTCGCGCTCACCGACATTGAGGACCGCGACGCGGTTCCCGTCGACGTGCTCTCGGCGACGACCTTCACCGAAGGTTCAAGCGCCAACCTCGAGGTGTCGGTCCCCGAGGGCTACGGCGAGGCGAGGGTCCTGCCAGACAAGCGCGTGGAGGTCAGGGTCGGCGACAGCCAGGCCGTCATCCCCTTCACCGTTTCGCGCCCCGACGCCCCCGAGATCGGCTCGACGAGCTTCATCACCGTTCCCGGGCGCCAGCACGCCAAGCCGGAGCTGCGCAAGGATGCGCCGAGCCTGAGCGTGGAGTCTGGCGAGGAGCTCACCATCAAGCTCGCCGACCACGTCATCGCCGCCGACAACCGGCCCGTCACCGTCAGCAACCCCAAGAGCGTGACTGCCTCCAACGGCGAGGCGTCCGTGCGCGGGGACAACCAGCTGGTCTTCCGTTCCGACCCCGAGTTCTGGGGTCAGGCCACGGTCTCCTTCACGGCAAGCGACGGCCGCGAGTCGGCCCAGCTCACCCTGAAGATCACGGTGAACTCGAAGAAGGATCAGCCGCCCACGCTCAAGGACGCGAGCATCGCGCTCGAATCGGGGGCGAGTCACGTCACGGATCTGCGCGCGCTGACCGAGGTTGCGGGCGGCGATGAGCAGGCGCGCGGCCTGCGCTACTCGGCCACGGGCGGCGACCCCTCCCTCCTCTCGTTTGCCGTGGTGGGGGACAAGCTCCAGCTCAACGCCGTGGCCGGAGACACCGTGGGCCGGACGGCAACTATCCGCCTCAAGGTCGTCGACGCCAAGGGCCTGAGCGCGGAGTCAACGGCCACCGTGACCATCAGCCGCTCGCAGAAGGCGCTGCCGCGCGCCGCCGACGACGCGGCGACGGTCAAGCGCGGCGACGCCGTCACGGTGGACGTGCTCAGCAACGACGTCACGCCCTATGCCGACCGCGCGCTCAGCGTGGTCAGCGTGCGCCCCGAGTCGGTGGTGCGCGGCGTCTCCGTGTCCACGGCCGAGGGCCAGCGCCGCGTCACCGTCCGTGCGGCGGCCGACGCCGACACCGGCGTCACGACGATCGTCTACACCATCCAGGACTCCACGGGCGACCCCCACCGCCAGGCCGTCGGCCAGCTGCGGGTCACCGTGCAGGACGTCCCAGACGCGCCGAGCCAGGCCCCCAGCATCGTGGAGCAACGGCCCAAGGACCGCACGGTGGTGCTGAGCGTGCCGGGCGGCGATGCCAACGGTTCGCCCATCACCTCCTACGAGTTCCGAGCGAATGGCGACTCCGGCCCCTCGGGCAGCTGCTCCAATCCCCAGGCCTGCGTGGTCAAGGGACTGGAGTTTGGCAAGCCGTACAGCTTCCAGATGCGGGCCATCAACGCGCTCGGCGCCGGTGAATGGTCCGGCCGTTCGGCGAGCATCACCATGGACAAGCGGCCCAACGCGCCGCGCGCGCTCAAGGCCGTCCCTTCCGACTCCGACCGCAGCGGCCACACCCTGCAGGTGTCGTGGCAGGCGCCCGAGTCCGCCGACTGGGGCTCGCAGATCAGCCAATACCAGCTCAAGGTGACCGGAGCTGGCCTGAATTCCGTGTTCAGCTACCCCGTGAGCACCACGTCGGCCACCATCAAGGACGCCCAGGTCAAGCCGGGCCAGCACTACATGCTCTCCATCACGGCGACCAATCTGGCAGGCGACTCCGAGGCCGCAACGGCCGACGTGACCGCCGTCGGCGCACCCACCGTGAGCAACGCCAAGGCCGGGATCTCCAGCGGCGGCACCAAGATCGACGCCACGTGGGACGTGAACGACGGCGGCGCCACGGCCCGTTCGCGCGTGGTACCGGCCAGCCAGGCCGGCCAATGCAAGGTTGACCTCGGCGGCTACGACATCGGCGGCACGAGCTGGTCGAGCGACCTCTCTCGCAGCGACGAGCGGACGTTTGTGGTGCAGGTCAGCAACGGCCTCTTCTGCGACCAAACGGCGACCAAGGAGATCGACGTCTCCGTGGACCGCCCGAGCGTGGACACCGACTTCGAGACGGTCGAGGGAACCGACGGCAAGTTTGGCGCCCAGCCCAGGTACCGCGTGAGCGGCGGCTCGGGCCAGTACACCTTCGTCAAGATCACCGACTCGGACGCCCGGCCCTCGGCCGACGATGGCGGCTGGGATCGAGCGAACAACGACGGCGCGTGGCGCAATTATGGAGAGCAGAACAAGACGCAGTGGGTCTGGGCCGTGAGCTGCCGCTCGGATGAGCGCAAGTTCTGTTCCTCCGTGGTCGGCGCCAACCCCCAGACCAAGCAGGGCATCGACCTCGGCTTCACCGTGACGGGCGGCAAGACGTGTCCCGCCTACGGCGAGAAGTGGAAGCTCTCGGCGACCTCCCGGGCCACCGGCTCGGACGCCCCCAAGCTCGAATACAAGGTCACGGGCGCCGGATTCGACAGCACGGC
Organism: Galactobacter sp.; assembly: GCA_022712075.1. GTDB lineage: Bacteria > Actinomycetota > Actinomycetes > Actinomycetales > Micrococcaceae > Galactobacter. The sequence continues at coordinate 14,737 of JALAHE010000277.1, read as the reverse complement.
GGGCTGGAGCGACTACAGCTCCGGGAGCGAGCTCAAGCTGGGCTTCGGCTTGCTGAGTGACAAGCTCACCGTGAGCTTCAGGGCCAGCGGCAAGCTCGGCAACGACAAGAAGTGGTATCCGAGCTCCGATGGGCTCAGCTTCAGCTGCGACCGACCGGACGACCCGGCGCCGAGCAGCTCCACGCCGCCGAGTTCCACCGACCCGACGGATCCCTCCAGCTCCTCGGGCTCGTCCGAACCGGCCAGTTCCTCGGAACCGGCCGGCGGTGAACCGTCGTCGACCGATGCCGGCCCGTAGTCTGGCCCCAACACGCTCACCTCAGCAGTAGCGCACGCACTTTCAACACGAACGGAAACACCCAGCCATGACGAGCACCCCGCAGCCCCGAGGCCCCGTGCTGACCCCGGAGCAGTCCACCTGGTTCTCCCAGCTGTTCAATCGGCTGGCGGAGAACATCGAACAGGTCGTGCTCGGCAAGGACCACGTGGTGCGCCTCGCGCTCGCCACCCTCATCACGGGCGGGCACCTGCTGCTGGAGGATTACCCGGGCACGGGCAAGACCTCGATGGCCCGCGCCATCGCGCAGTCCGTGGACGGCAAGGCCGGGCGCATCCAGTTCACCCCGGATCTGCTCCCCGGCGATGTCACGGGCATGAGCGTCTACGACCAGTCGAAGGGCGTCTTCAGCTTCCACCCCGGACCGGTCTTCTCCACGCTCCTCCTCGCCGATGAGATCAACCGCGCCTCGCCCAAGACGCAGTCGGCGCTGCTCGAGGTGATGGAGGAGGGGCGCGTCACGGTAGACGGCGTGACCCACCGCGTCCCCGACCCCTTCATGGTCATCGCCACCCAGAACCCGGTGGAGCAGGCCGGCACCTACCGCCTCCCCGAGGCGCAGCTCGACCGCTTCCTCATGAAGACGACGCTCGGCTACCCGGATCCCTCCTCCACGAAGCAGATCCTGCGCAACGCGCACATCCGCAGCCACCACGTGGAGCTGGATCCCGTCGTCGACACGCGCACGCTGCAGGAGATGGCGGCGCTCGCGCGCATGCCGTACGTCGACGACGCGCTGCTCGACTACGCCACCCGCCTCGTGGAGGCGACCCGTCAGGCGCCGGAGGTGCGCCTCGGCGTTTCGGTCCGCGGTGCCCTCGCCCTCGTGCGCGCAGCGACGACCTGGTCCGCCGTGCAGGGGCGCAACTATGTGGTGCCGGACGACCTCAAGACCCTTGCCGATCCAGTGCTCGCGCACCGCCTGGTGCTGGACCCGGAGGCGGAGTTCGACGGCGTGTCGGCCGCCTCCGTGATCGGCCGCATCCTGCTCGACGTCGCCCCGCCCACCGAGCGGACCCCGCTCTGATGGCCAAGCCTCCCGCCGACACGGAACAGCGCGGCCGCACGCGCACCCGGGCACGGGGCGAGGCGGCCGACACCACCACGTACCGGACGCAGTACACGACGTCGGTGCCGCTGGGCGCCAGGCGCCCCCGGTGGGTCCGGCGGCTCGCCCGTTTTGCCCACCGCTGGCGGCAGCGCTTGGGCCGGGCCGCCGCCGCGGTCCGCGGCACCACGACGCCCGCCGGATGGGGACTCATGGCAGCGGCCGTGGTGGCCCTGACCCTCGGCGCGGTCTTCGGCTGGGCCGAGCTCCTCGCCGTGGGCTGCGTGGCCCTCGTGACGGTGGGGCTATCGCTCCTGTTCCTCATCGGCCGGCCGCGCTACGACGTGCGGCTCACGGTGGAGACCACCCGCACCAGGGTGGGCGAGCCGGTGCGCGCGAGCGTGCACCTGCAGGATCGCTCCCGCGTTCGGCTGTGGGCCACGCGCGTCGAGATCGTGGTGGGCCAGCGCGTCGTCGAGCTCCCGCCTCCGGGCCGTGCCGGGGAGGGGCGCGACGTCGCCGTCCCCGCCGAGCATCGAGGGGTGGTTCGGGTGGGACCGGTGCGCACCGTCCGGGGCGATCCCATTGGGCTCTTCCGCCGGAGGGCCGAGTGGTCCCAGGTGCAGGAGGTCTACGTTCACCCGCGTACGGTGGGCCTGCCGCCCACCTCGACGGGCTTCGTCCGGGACCTCGAGGGCAATCCGACGAACGACCTCACGGCCTCCGACATCTCCTTCCACGCGCTGCGCGAGTACCGGGCGGGCGACGACCCGCGCCATGTCTATTGGAAGGCCGTGGCGCGCACCGGCGATCTCATGGTGCGTCAGTTCGAGGAGACGCGACGCAGCCACCTGGTGGTCGCCTTCGGGCGCGATGACTCCTCGTGGAACAGCGAGGAGGAGTTCGAGATGGGCATCTCGGCCGCCGCCTCGCTCGGTCTGCGCGCCATCCGCGACGGGCGCGACATCACTGTCGTGACGTCCCCGCCGGCCCGGGAACCGGGCGACCTGCCGGCGCGAGAGCCAACGGCCGTCCCCACGGTCTCGCCGCAGCGCCTCTTGGACGGCTTGAGCGAGATCGAGTGGGACTCGGGGGACATCGGCGTCGGTGAGCTCGCCTCGCTCGCCTCGGCGACGGTGCCCGGCATCTCGATCGTGTTCCTCGTCGTGGGGAGCAAGCCGGGCATGCGCGAGCTGCGCAGCTGGTCCCAGCGCTTTCCGCTCGGCGTCCAGACCATGGCGATCGTGTGCAATCCGGGCCAGACCCCGGGCATGCAGGACGTCTCAGGGCTCGACGTCGTGCGCATCGGCTACCTCGAGGACCTGCGCCTCGCGCTCATGAAGGGGAGTTCCTCGTGAGTCGGGTCAGACAGCGTCGGCGCTCGGAACGCCGCGGGACGAGCATGGTGCGCGACCTGATCTTCGGCACGGCCCTGCTTGCCGTGGCCGTGGCTCCGTCGTGGCGGCTCTACGACACCCCGTTCCTGCTCGTGACCGTGGGCGGCGCCTGGCTCGCCGGGCTGCTCGTGTCCTTCCTGACGGGGCTTCGGCGGTGGCCGTGGTACCTGCAGGCCGTGGTCGCGGTGGGCGCGGCGCTCATCGTTGCCGTGCCCCTCGCGGTGCCCGGCCAGGCGATCGCCCGCGTTCTGCCCTCCCTGGGCGGGCTCGGCTCGTTCCTCAGGGGACTCGTCGGCTCGTGGGTCGACGTGCTCTCGGTTGACCCGCCGCTGGGCAGCTACGACGCCGTGCTCGTCCCCGTCTTTGTGCTCGTCTTCGTCGGCGGCTTCTTCGCCTGGCGAGGGGCCCGCTCGGGCCGCCGCTGGCTCGTCATGCTCGGCCCGGCGCTCTTGCTGCTCTACGGCATTGTGTTCGGTGCCCGCGTGGGCTTCCGGCCGCTGGAGGTCGGCGCCGCACTGGTTGTTGTCGCGCTGGGCTGGGTCCTGTCGCTGCGTCCGCCCGTGCTGGGTGTCGACGCCGTGCATACCAAGCGCCTGCGCGCCGGAGCCGCACGCCGCACCGTGGCCGGGGTGGTGTTCGCACTCGTCTGCGCCGTGGCCGGCGGCACCCTCGCCCAGTGGCTCATGCCCGAGCGCCGCGAGGTCCTGCGCGCAGCCTTCCAACCCGAGTACGAGCTGCAGCGGCAGGTCTCGCCGCTGCAGGGCTATCGCCACTTCGTCACGGGCGAGGAGGCGGACGCCACCGTCGCCGAGGTGCAGGGGCTGCCCTCCGGAGCCATGCTGCGCGTTGCGGTGATGGACCAGTACAACGGAGTGGCGCTGGAGACCGGCAACGCTGGGTCGGCTGGAACCTTCACACGCCTTCCCTCGGCGGTCTCGCGCGAGGAACCGGCCACGCTCAACGTCAAGGTGCGGCTGGATGAGCCCGTGGGGGAATGGCTTCCGCTCACCGGTCAGCTCAGCGCCGTCGAGCTCCCGGACCAGCTGCGCGACCGGCTCTACTTCAACCGCACGCTCGACGCCGCCGTCATCAAGGACGGTGCCCCGGCCGGGCTCGAGTACTCCTTCAGCGCGGTGGCCGGGCGCTCCCCCCTGCGCTCGGGGCTCGCCGACCTCTCGCCCGGCTCGGCTTACCAACCAGACCTCGTCCAGCTGCCGGAGCAGCTGGTTGACGCGGCCCGCGCCGCCTGGGCCCGCCAGGGCACCCCCGGGGCGCAGCTGCAAAGCGCCCTCGACTACCTGCTGGCTGGCGGCGTCTCCCACGGCGAGCCGGACGAGGTGTTCTCGCGCTCCGGGCACTCGGCCGAGCGCCTGAACCTGCTGGCGCAGGAGAAGCCGATGGTGGGCGACGCCGAACAGTACGCCGCGGCCTTTGCGCTGTTGGCGCGGGAAATCGGCTTCCCGGCCCGCGTCGCCATGGGTTTTGTCGACACCAATGCCGACGGGCGCATGAGCGGCTCCGAGCTCACGGCCTGGGTGGAGGTCCAGGATGCGAAGCGCGGCTGGGTGGGTATCGATCCCAACCCGGAGCCGAGCGAGATCACTCGGCAGAAGAAATCCACGGAGGACGCCATCGCGCGCCCCCGCACCGTGCTGCCACCGGACACCCCACGCCAGGAGGACACCATCACTCCGCGCATGGACGAGTCGCCGCAGCAGCCGCAGCCCGAGCCGGATCCCTGGCTTGTGCTCCTGAAGGCCGTGTGGTGGTGGACGTGGCGCATCGGCCTGGTTCTGCTCCTGCTGACCTCGCCGCTCTGGGTGCTCGCGCTCATCGAGGCGCTGCGTCGACGCGCGCGGCGCCGACGCGACCGCAAGGAGCTCACCGTCTCCGGCGCCTGGGATGAGGTGCGGGACGAGGTGATCGACGCCGGCGTCAGCGTGCACCGGGCGCAGACCAGGAGCGAGGTCGCCGCGACGGCCGGCCACGGCGGGCTGGCCGTGCTGGCCAAGCGGGCCGATGAGCTTTCCTTCGCCCCCAGCGGGGCTCAACGCGCCGACGTGGACGAGGTCTGGGCCAGCGTGAAGGGCGTGCGACGCGAGCTGCGCGGGGGTAAGTCCCGCTGGCAGCGCCTGCGCCAGCGCTACTCCTGGCGCTCGGTCGCGACCTGGTTGCGGTGGGCCTTCCGGCCGGGCGGCAAGGGCTGATCGTTGGCCGGGTACTCGGCCGGTTCCGGTGCAGGTGCCGCGGCGGTGCCCGGCACCGATGAGCCCCCGTGGGGGACAACGAGGTCGCTCCTGCGGGCTTGCTGTAGCTGTCGCGGCAGACGAACACAACGTGACAGGACGATCTGAGCTGGCGCGAGAATCGAATGAGTCTTCATGGGGTGCAAGCGCTCGTCCAACACGCCTGGTGCGCGAACTCCTGTGACCTTTGGGTCACTTCCGGCTGGCATCGATCTCCGTGCATCGCGCGAGTTGGGCAGCGGTGCGCCCCAAGCCGCACGTGGATCGAGTCACCTCCGCGGCTGTCGTCGGTAGAGGGACGCACTGAGGAGGACCCCGACGGCGAACAGCGCAGCTGCGGCCCAGTAGGCGGCATGGTAGCTGTGCACTGCGGCCTGGATCAGTCCGTCGTGGCTGTGTGGGTGGGAAGCGAGGTATGCCGCTGCAACGCCAGCGGCGAGGGTATTCAGCAGCGCTATGCCGAGAGCGCCGCCGACTTGCTGGACCGTGTTCACCGTCGCAGAGGCGACTCCGGTGTCGTCGGCGTCGACCCCTTGAGTCGCGAGGCTGATCGCGGGGGCACTGACGATGCCGAGGCCGAGTCCCATGAGTGCGAGGGCGCCGTCGAGATGGACGTAGGAGCTGTGGACACCGGTGGTGGTGAGCCAAGCAAGGCTGATGGCGGTCAGGGCCATGCCGATCGGCATGACGATCTTGGGGCCATAGCGGGGAACGAGGTGACCGGCCGAGACGATGGAACCGGCGACCATGGTGACGACAATCGGCAGGAAGGCGAGGCCAGTCTGGACTGGGCTGTAGCCGAGCGTGTCTTGGAGGTAGTAAGTCAGGAAAAGGGACGAACCGAACTGCCCCACTCCGGCGATGAACATGCACACGAAGGAGGCACCGCGGGTCCGATCGAGAAGGATACGCAATGGCAAGAGCGGGTGTCGTGTCCGGGACTGCCAGAGCACGAACGCCACCAGCAGGGCCACGCCAAGGGCGAAGGAGGACAGGGTGGTGATCGACGCCCAACCGGAGCTCTCGGCCCCGGAAAGTGCGTAGACGAGACAGAAGAGCGCCAGGCAGACAAGCACGGTGCCGAGGCCGTCGAGTCGTGGCCTCTGACCGTGGCTGGGTCGTTGCAGCACGATGGATCCGCCGACGAGCGCGACGACGGCAATGGGCACATTGACGTACATGCACCACCGCCAGTCGAGGTATTCGGTCATGACGCCGCCGGCGAGAAGCCCGATCGCGCCACCTGCTCCTGCAATAGCGCCGAAGATGCCAAACGCCTGACCTCGTTCGCGTGGATCGGCAAACGTCGCCGAAACGAGGGAGAGGGCGGCCGGGGCAAGGAGCGCGGCAAACAGTCCCTGGAGCGCGCGAGCGATCACGAGGAGGTCGAAGCTGGGTGCCGCGCCGCCCAGCGCCGATGCGCAGGCGAAGCCTGCGAGTCCAGTCAAGAAAGCGCGGCGTTCTCCAAACAGGTCGGCGAGTCGTCCGCCGATGAGCAACAGGCTGCCGAATGCGAGGGCATACGCGGTGAGTACCCATTGCCGGTTGCCGTCAGAAAAGCCGAGGTCGTCCTGGGCCGAGGGGAGGGCAATGTTCACGATCGAGGTGTCCAGAATGACCATGAGTTGGGCGACTCCGATGGTCGCCAGCACCCACCATCGAAGCCGAAAGGCGCGGCTCGTGGCGCCGGGCGTGGACGCGTTCATGTGGGGTGCACCTCGTAAAGCGGATGCGGAATATCAACTTAGCCTGACCCTAGCACGAAACTGATAGGATGTATCCACTTTCTTCTACGGGGGCGTGATGAGCTCGAGTGAGGCTACGGTGACCGATGTGCCGCGTCCGTTGCGCAGGGATGCCGAACTCAACCGGCAACGCATCCTTCAGGCCGGTCGGCAAGTGTTTGCCGTCCGTGGCCTCGACGCGACGCTGAATGACATCGCCCATTTCGCGGGTCTGGGCGTCGGTACCGTCTATCGCCGGTTTCCCAGCAAAGAAGCCTTGGTGGAGTCGCTCTTCGTCGACCGCCTCCGCGAGGTGCAGGCGCGGGCGCAAGAGGCGCTCGTCGACCCGGATTGCTGGGGTGGCTTGCAATCCTTCATGGTCTGGATGACCGCCACCGTCGCGGAGGATCGTGGTCTGTATGAGGTGAGCGTCGGCGGTGCTTACGGCCGCGAGGCCGTCGCGACCGCACGCGACGAGATGTGTTCTCGCGTCGGAGCCCTCATCGAGCGGGCGGAACGCGAGGGTGCAGTCAGGCCCGGCGCGAGCGGCACGGACGTGCTCGCGTTCATGGTCATGCTTGGGGCCGTTGTCGAGTACTCCCGAAGCGTCCGCCCGGAACTCTGGCGCCGCTACCTAGACATCTTCCTCGATGGTCTGCGCGCCGTTCCGCAGGGTCGACCGTCTCCGGACGTGGCTGCTCTGAGCGAAGCTGAGCTCGCACGAGTGGTCTACGGCGAGCCCCACCGCACCGCCTGACGCGGGGGGTGGGGCGATTCGTCTACCGGTGACGTCCCTGCCCACCCCATGGCAGCGGCAGTTTGCACGTGACAGGCAGAGCGTCCCGCCGACGGGGTAGGAACCAGTCGCCGCCGTCTTTGCCGTGGGGGAGCGCATGGCCACGGATGGCCGGGCCCGCGATGGGATGTGCCAGGCCAGAGCGGGGAGCGGCTGTGAAGCAATCGCGAAGCCAGGACTCGTGCACGCTCCACACCCACCGCGCTCCGGCTTGGCATACTGTGTTCCACAACCCTTCCAGACCCGGGCGGTCAGCGCCCCAGCATCGATCGAGGAACCGTGAGCGAGAGCACCCACATCGAGAACGCCGGTAGCTGCATTGCCACCGCCCAGGCGATTTCCGCGCCCGGACGCATTCGCTGGATGATGCGCACTCCGTCCGCCGTGTCCTCCGATTCGGGCTGGCGCTTCTACGCCGACGAGGACGACGAGGAAAACGTCGCCCACACCACCAACATGCGCGTCGTTGACTTTAACCAGGTGGTTGACCTCGAGCCCATCGTCGCGAGCGTCTACGACCAGCCGGTGGGCAGCGACTTCGAGCTCGTGACCGGCGAGGACGGCCAGCGCCGCATCATCGACACCACCACCGGTCGGCCCGTCGGCGAGCCGGCCAGCGAGCAGCCGGAGGCCGCCGCGGCCCCGGAGGCCGCCGCCCCGGCCGCCGAGCCCGCCGCAGCCGTGAGCCAGGCACCCGTGGCGGGCCAGGCGTCGTCGGGCACCGACAGCGCCGGCCAGGGCGGCTGGAACGCCCCGGCCGCAGTGGCGGCCCCCGCCAACGATCCGGCCGCCGACGACGCCGCGGTGACGGCCTCCGCGGCCTGGCTGCGCCCGGCCGTGCAGGCCGTGATGGCCGACCCGAGCCCCGCCCAGCGCGGCTCCATGCTCAGCGAGTTCTTCGGCGCCACGGTGCTGGTTCCCGCCCGCGGCGGTGCCCCGCTCGGATTTGCCCACCAGGGCGGCCTCGTCATCCCGGCCCACACCTCGCGCGCCGGGCTCGTGGCCTGGCAGGCCCGCCTGGGCCAGCCCGAGGGCGAGACCCTCGCCATCAACGGCGACGAGCTGCTGCGCAACGCCTTCGAGGCGCAGGGTGCCTCGGCCGTGGTCCTCGATCCGATCGAGGCAGGCATGGAGATTCGCGCCGCGGACCCGCAGCTGGGCTCTCTCTCGCGTAACGGCAAGCTCAAGGCGCTCGTGCGCTCGGGCGACCGACAGGCGGTGCTGAGCTACCTGGTCTCCGACGGCGCCTACGGCGTGTACCTCTACCGTGCGCAGCCCGGGCAGCAGGCCTTCCCGCTCCTCGTGACGCGCCAGGGCGGAGGCGAGCGCGAGTTCGCGCTCTTCTCCTCGGCGCTCGAGGTCTTCCGCTATCAGGGCGACGGCTCGGCCGCGCAGGTGGGCCTTGACTGGGTCCGCGCGAACCTGGCCGAGGACATGTACCTCTGCGTCGATCCTGGCGCGGCCGGCGGCTTCATGGAGTTCTCTCCCGCCGAGCTCGCGGCGGCCGGGTTCCGCACCGCCTGAGGCGAGGGATGCAGGGCAGCGGCGCCGTGACGTGCGCCTTCACCCCGGCCTCGCGCGAGGCGGCCGTTCGCTGGGTCTGGCGCGAGGAGCCGGTCGACGGGCTCGACTCCGGTTGGCGCGTTGGCGTGCCAGGGGAGCAGGGTGCCGAGCAGCCGGCGGGCACCTCGTGGTGCCCGTGGCCGGAGGCCCTCGAGCGCGAGCCGGTGCTGGTCCACCTCGGCGGCGCCGGGGTGGGGGCGGAGTACGCCGTCCACCGCGAGCCGGGCCGCGCGCTCGAGGTGCGGGACGGTCGCAGCGGGGCGCTGATCCCGGAGCCGGGCGCCACCGCGCCGGTGGCCGGCGGACCGGCCCGGCTCGTGGCCGGTGCACTGGAGGAGGACACGCTGCGCTTCCGCGTGGTGCCGGCGCTGCTCGCGGCGCGGCATCAGCCCTCCGAGGCCGTTCTGGCCGAGCTCTGGGGATGCAGCCTGTGGGTGCCGAGCCTGCGAGCGAGCGGGGAACTTGCCGTCCGCGACGCGGCGGCGGTGGCCTTCACGAGCATCCAGGCCGCCGATGTGTGGGAGGCCGGTCGCGGCGTCGGCGAACCCGCCGATCCCCTCGACATGATGCCCTTCGCCCGCCTCGTGACGGAGGCGTCCGCTCTGGCCGCTCGGCTTGTCGTGGATCCGGGTTCGCGCTCGCAGCTCTCGCTCGATCTCGCGACCCTGCTACCCGGCGCCGCGAGCGTGGACAGCGAGGCGCTCATGGTGCTGCGGGCCAAGGACGCCGACCGGTTCGAGCGACTGCTCACCACCCCCGGACGCGTCTGGATCGGGCTGCGCGACGCCGCCGATGCCACGGCGACACCGCTGCGCGTGCGCGATCACCGCACGGGGGCCTCCGTGCTTCCGGTCTTTGCCTCGGAGGCCGACGCGCTGGCCTACGACGATCTGGCCGAGCCAACCCACTTCAGGATCGACAAGCTCGCGTCGGCGTGGGAACCCGAGACCGGCGTCATGCTTGGCCTCGGCTCCAGCGAGGCACCGGTCGAGGTGGGCTGGGGCCGGCTGCGCGCCGCGGGCTTCGTGGCCGCCCCGGGCGCGGCGGCGTGGGTGGCGCCGGCGCCGACGGCCGAGCCGACGGGACCCGAGCGCGTCGCCGTGAGCCCCGTCCCCGTGCCGGGGGTCATGGACCCGTACTCCCAGGCCTTCGCGCCGCTCGAGCGCGAGATCATGGAGGCGGTGCTGGAGCTACCGCGGATTCCGGTGGACGGCGCCTGGGTGCTGGTCTCCACGCGCAGCGAACACGTCAGCGTCGCCGTGGCGTACGCCGTGGACGGCGTGGCGCACTCGGCGGCCCACGTGGCCGGGGGTAGCGCCGGTGCGGCGCGTGTCGCCCTCTTGCGCTGGCGGGCCTTGGAGGCCGTGGCGCTGCTCTCCCGCACGCTGCGGGCCCAGGGCAGGGCGCTGCCGAGCGAGCTGCGCTTTCAGGCCCTGCCGGGCGGCGCCGGGGGCGCCGTGATGCACGACGACGCTGGCGAACCCGAGCCGTCAGCCCTCGCCGCGTGGGTGGCCGGGCAGGGCTTAAGACTCGACGAGTGCCTCGCGTCCCAGGCGGTGCTGAGCGCGGAGAGCGGACCGCTCTCGCTGGCGCAGGCGGCGAAGGCGGGTGACGCCTCCCAGGCGGCCCGGGCTCTCGCCGCGGGGGCGGCGCTGTGGGTGGCGGAGGACGCGGCCGGTGCCCCCTTGCGACTGCACGACGCGCAGGGACGTGCCGCGCTCGCTGTGTTCACCTCGCAGGATTCCCTGGCGGCCTTCGCTCCGGCGGGCCGGGCGCGCCGCGTCTGGGCCGCCGACCTTGCCGCCGGCTTCGGGGGCACCGCGTGGCTCGTGGTGGATCCGGGGCAGGGAGCGCTCGTGCTGGAGCGTGCAGCCGTGCCGTGGCCGGTGCCCAGCGCCTGAGGAGGCGCTCCCCGGCGGCCGGGCCCCGGCGGCCGCCCCACCGCGGAGGCGGGCCGTGCGCGGGGCCGAGCGAGCGACGTCGGGCAGGGGAACGGGCGGGCACCGCCCGCCCTGGCGCACGGGCCGCCGCGTGCCTACGCGGTGGCCAGCAGGGAGCCGCGGCGGCGCTCCCACCCGAGGGAGAGCATGAGCAGGGCAAAGCCGAACGCGGCGAGGGCGAGGCCCACCCACGCCGGGGCGAGGTAGCCGAGGCCCGCCGCGATGACGGCGCCTCCGAGGGCGGCGCCGAGCGAGTTGCCGACGTTGAAGGCCGCATGGTTGCTCGCGGCGCCGAGCAGGGCTGCGTCGCCGGAGGCGGCGATGAGCCGCGACTGGATGGCGGGGGTGAGCGAGGCCTGCGTCAGCCCGATCAGTCCGGCGCCCACGAAGACGCCGGCGTTGCCGGTCGCGAGGAGCGGGAACAGGGCAAGCGAGGCCATGTAGACGATGAAGCCGCCCACCATGGCCGGCCGGGGGATGCGATCGGAGAGGCGCCCGCCCACGGCGTTGCCGATCGTCATGCCGATGCCCACCACCGCGAGGAGCCACGGGACCTGGGAGGAGGTCAGGCCGGAGACGCGGGTGGCCGTCTCGGCCAGGTAGCTGTAAATCGCGAAGAAGCCGCCGAAGCCGACGCACGCCACGGCGATCATGAGCCAGAGCTGGCCGCCGCGGAAGGCGCGCAGCTCCTGGGCCGGGTGCCGCGAGGGGTCGCCCGGGTAGCGCGGAAGCACGAGGAGCCCTGCCACGAGGGTCACGGCAAACACGGCGGCCACCACGACATACGCGCTGCGCCAGCCCCACGCCTGGCCAACGATCGTCACGACGGGGACGCCGATGACGTTGGCGACCGTGAGCCCCGAGAGCGCGAGCGCGATGCCCTGCCCCTGCTTGCCGGGCCCCATGATGCGCGCGGCCAGCAGGGAGGCCACGCCGAAGTAGGCGCCGTGGGGGAGGCCGGCAACAAAGCGCGCCACGAGGGTGCTCGTGAAGCCGGGCATGAGGGCGGAGGCCAGGTTGCCGAGGACAAAGAAGAGCAGGAGCCAGAGCGCGAGTTTGGTGTGCGAGGCCCTGGCCGTGAGCGTGGCGAGGATGGGGGCACCCACGACGACGCCGAGGGCGTACGCGGAGATGAGCTGCCCCGCCTGAGCGATGGAGACCTCCGGGTGGCTCTCGAAGCCGGGCAGGAGGTCCTGGGCGATGTTCGGCAGCAAGCCCATCGAGGCAAACTCGGTGCAGCCGATGCCAAAGCCGCCGAGGGCCAAGACGAAGAGGGCGATGAACGCGCGACGGCGCGACAGGGGAGCGGGCACGGTGTCCTTGGGGACGAAAAGGGCGGAGGGCAAGGAAACATGGTAGTCCCGCGGGGGCCCGTTGGCTGCGTAGCGTGGCGTAACTCGCACGTGAGGCCCTTCGACACACGCGCCACAGGGGCCACAACAGTCACAAAGTAGAGGGTGTTGCTGCCGCCCACATGGGATAGGGTGAAGGCGCCGATGCGTCCCTGTGACGCGGGAGAGTTGGCCACCGTGAAGGTGGCGCGAGAAGCCAGGAGGAGCCCGCCATGAGCGAGGGACAGATCGGACACGGACGGCACGCGGGGGAGACCCCGGCGGAGGCCACGAGCGTCTCACTTCCCCCGATCACGGACGAGATCGTCGCGGAGTACCAGCTCACGCCGGAGGAGCGCGCGGCCGTCGCCGCCCTGCCCGTCGGCTCGGCTCTGCTCATCTCGCGCGACGGCGCCGATAAGGGAGCGCGTTTCCTGCTCGACGCCGACGTCACCACCGTGGGTCGCCACCCCGACGCCGACATCTTCCTCGACGACGTCACGGTCTCGCGCCGACACGCCGAGTTCCGCCGCGGCCCCGAGGGCATCCGCGTCGTGGACGCCGGCAGCCTCAACGGCACCTACGTCAACAACGACCGCGTGGACGAGGTCCTCCTGCGCACCGGGTTCCAGGTGCGCTTTGGCAAGTTTGTCCTGACCTACTACGCGCGCCTCGCCGCGCCGGCGCAGGGCTGACCCTCCCGTGATGTTGAACGCCAAGCAGGCTCCGTCGCAGGCGGCCCTGGCGCCGCGGCGCGGGGTCATGAACATTGGCCAGGTGCTCTCCCGGCTCGACGCCGACTTCAGCGGGATCACCGCCTCCAAGATTCGCTTCCTGGAGGAGAAGGGCCTCATCGTGCCCGCCCGCACCGCCGCGGGGTATCGCAAGTACACCGAGGCCGACGTGGAGCGCCTGCGCTTCATCCTCGCGCTGCAGCGCGATCAGTACCTGCCGCTCAAGGTGATCAAGGATTACCTCGATGCCGTGGACCGCGGCGAGGAGCCGCCGCAGCTGCCGGGCGGCGCGAGCCTTGCCCCGCGCAGCGTGGACTCGGAGCAGGTCAGCGAGCTGGCCGGTCACCTGCGACCCGTGAGCCGCGCCGAGCTCGAGGGCGCCTCGGGTGCAAGCGAGGCCTTCATCGACCGGCTCATCGAGTACGGGCTCGCCGTTCCCGACGAGGATGGGCACTTCGACGAGCACGCAGTGCGCGCCGTGAAGGCCTCGCTCGTCCTGGCCGAGTCCGGCATCGAACCGCGTCACCTGCGCCCGTTCCGCACGGCCGCCGACCGCGAGCTGGGGATCATCGAGTCCTCGATCTCCCCGCTCAGGGGCCGCAAGGACCCCTCGGCCGCGGCCCGTGCCGCCGACGCCGCCGCAGGCATCGCCGACGCCGTCCTGGCCCTGCACGGTGCCCTCGTGCGCGGCGGCCTGGCGCACCTGGATCGATGAGCGCGGCGGTTCCCGAGGGCTTCCGCGAGGTGGCCGTCTTGGGGGTGCGGGTTGAGCTGCCGTCGAACCAGCCGCTCGTGCTGCTCGAGGAGATCGATTCGAACCGGCGCCTGCCGCTCTGGATCGGCGGGCCGGAGGCCTCGGTGATCGCCGGCTACCTTCAGGGCCTCCAGACCCCCCGCCCGCTCACGCACGACCTCTTGCTCGCGACGATCGCAGCGCTCGGCTCCCGGGTGGAGCGCGTGCGCATCGTGGCGGTCAAGGACACGGTCTTCCACGCGCGCCTGGATCTGAGCGGCGGCCAGAACATCGACGCAAGGGCCTCCGACGCCGTGGCCATGGCGCTCGCTGCCGAGTGCCCCGTGTATGTCTCGGCGGCCGTCCTCGACGAGGCGGGCTTTGTCCCGGCCCCGGAGGAAGCGCCGGAGGGCGCAGAGGAACAGGTGGAGGAGTTTCGCCAATTCCTGAACGATATTGACCCGTCCGACTTCGAGTGACACAGTGCTCACACGTCGTCCAATAACGATGTGGTTACGACGTCGAGACACGCCCTCAACCAAAGGTTGAAGGTCTTTGACCCGTCGCCCTCGCGGGCTTACCGTCGTATCAGATGGTTTCCTCATGGGCATCGACTCTCGGACCCGCACTCGCACCCGCGGACCGGAGGCATTCGCCCCTGATTCCCCCAAGCCGTGGGAAACCCTGATGCAAGGAGTTGCGAGTGAGCAGCGAGATCGACGCCGAGGGCCAGGCCCCCGTGTCTGCGACCCGCCAGGGCATGCTGTTCGACGAGGACCTGCCGTACCTCGACGAAAACGCTGGCTACCGCGGGCCCACGGCCTGCAAGGCCGCCGGCATCACCTACTGCCAGCTCGACTACTGGGCGCGCACCGGGCTGGTCCAGCC